>JASEGY010001000.1 GCA_030019105.1 bacterium
AATTCGTGTTCACAGATGCTACCCCACGAATCCGAGTTGAGCCACTTGTTCTCTTCATTATGCTTCTACTAGAGCACCGTCTTTCTGCGATGGCTTTGACAGTGACGATGGTTCAGGCACAGATTCATAGCCTCCTACCCGTTTCCCATAGTATAACATCAAACCATACGTCGTTTCCATTTCACGAACATGACGATGGGTGTTCTTCACATATTCTTTCAGACTGTGATGGGCTTCTTTATCGAGTTGTTTTTGGATGGCATAGATCGCTTCTAACATCGCATTAATGTTCATGGTTCATTTCTCCTCCTCATGGAATAATTGTAATGGGGTGATGATCTCTGGAACGGCAAGATGCAACCGAGTATTCAAGATGGCAATATGCTGTTTTTTATTGGCATTGGCTAAATGATTACAGTTCCAGGTCAACAAGAAATCCATTTTGTAAAATGAGGCATAGGCTAAATGGAGGGCATCACCTTTTAACGATTGAGGCATGAGATAATGATCAATATAGGTCTGGGCAATCTCAATGATTTGGTTGTCGGGGGGTAAGAGTTGGAGTGTTGAGGC
>JASEGY010001001.1 GCA_030019105.1 bacterium
GCTCGACCACTACAAAATTGCGCACAGATAGATTTTCTCTCCGACAGACTGCTGGCAACTTAATTCTGCAAACCTACGATCTGGCGCAAAGATTGCGGCAGGTAGGTATAACCGTCGTTGGAGGTTTTCATTCGCCAATGGAACGCGAGTGCTTGACGATTTTACTGCGAGGCACACAGCCCATCATCGTTTGCCCTGCCCGAAGCATCACGGGAATGCGGATGCGGGCAGAATACAAGCAGCCGCTGGAGAAAGGACGACTGCTGTTTCTATCACCCTTTATCGAGGAGCAACGCCGTGCCACTGTTCAAACAGCGTCTTACCGCAATCGGTTTGTCGCTGCATTGGCTGATCACATCTTTGTGGCGTATGCTTCAGCCGGCAGCAAGATAGAACAATTCTGTCGCGAAGTTCTTGCGTGGCAAAAGCCGCTTTACACACTCGAAGGCGATGCCAATATAAAGCTTATGGCATTAGGTGCGAAACCAATTAGCCCAGACAATTTATTCTATTTTATACATATACTCAGCACGGTCATAAATAGTGATTTTGAATAGGTTGTAAGTTGTAG
>JASEGY010001002.1 GCA_030019105.1 bacterium
CCAATAACCGACGAGCGCTTTCTTACAAATAAGAATACACGATTTGATACGACTTGAAATGCCTCAACACCAAACACCTTGCAATTCGCGAAGGCGCTGAGCTTCCTGTATAGCTCGGGAGCACGTTCGCATGACACTTCACAGTTGAAGACCCTGTCGGCGCTGAATGTATCAGTACACACCTTCAGTGGACCAGATTTTGCTGCTTTCAACTCAGCCTGGACATCTGCTGCCCTATCAAATGGTGCGGTCACCGTGACTGAAATCACGGATCGCTCAATCATGAAGTCACTCAAACCAATCTCGCGAAGAACACGCATTACGTTGTCCAACGTGAGCAAGGTCGCATCCCACGCACCCTCGACGTTGCTGTTTTCGTCCACTGCCAACGTTATACCCGCCTTTGCAGCGGCCTCCACGAGATCCGTTTCCCGTGCAACTTCCGCCGGAATTCGGGCTCGCACTTTGTACTGTGTTCCCGGTATATTCATCTTTCCTCACAAATGGGGCGAGTGGATGATAGGAATTTTGATTTTAGGGCAATTCGGAAGAAGTGTCACAGAAGTTGCC
>JASEGY010001003.1 GCA_030019105.1 bacterium
CAATATATTGTAGTTTTAACAGTCAAGACCACTATATAGAGGCTGAGTAGTTACGGTCTGGCAATCTATAACTAAGATTAGCGATCTTTTTTAACTCCTCAGCTATAGAAAGGGGCTGGCTCAAGTGATTTTTTCCCTTTTCTACCAGGAAGGAGGCTAATTCTTCCAGAGAGATAGAAGCTATCTGGTCAGTAGAGTAGAATTCGGTAATTACGGCAGAGCTTGTTTTGCCGAAGATATTAGAGAAGGGGGCAGCTTGCTTATAATTAGAGAACTTGAAAAAGAGGGTGTCTAAAAACCGACTTTTTTCTCGGGCAATATCTTCCTTCAGATGAAATCTACAGCGAGTAAGTCTCTGGAGAGACTGATAAGTGTAATCACTATTGGAGGGAACTGGAAGTCTGCCGAAACGGAGTCTGTCAGCAATTATGAAGGCATCTACATCGTCTGTTTTAGGTAGATCCGGATAAGCCTTCTTGAAGTTTCTAATGAGCTTAGGGTTGATTTGATAGATTTCGACCTGTGCAATCAACTTTTTTTAACAGGTCACTGTAAAGCTTAGTCGCCTG
>JASEGY010001004.1 GCA_030019105.1 bacterium
TTAAGGAGCTGCTCTAAAACGCCATCACCACATCAGCCTCTCTTATCGCCTGATTAATCCCCTCTCTGGGTTTGGTTGCTATCTCTTCCCGGCTGACTTTGATCCCCCGGGCAGCCAAGGCCTCTTCTTCAGCTATCAACTCCGCCTCCATCATCTCCAGGGTTTCCACATGCTTGCCCAAATCTCGCGAGGAAACTGCCTTGGAATCAAGCGAAGCCGCCGTCCAGACCCCATCACCTATAAAGAGTACCTGGATTTTATTCTCTTCTTCGATAGTCAGTCCTACGGCGCATCTTAAGGCTTCAGAGTTCCGAATGGTATTAAAGGGTAATGCCCGAATAATAATAGCTACCTTTTTCATATTATCACCTCTTTTAATCTCGAATTGCGAATCGCAAATCGCGAATCTATTTTTTTCAATCCGCAATTCGCAATTCGCAATTCGCAATTCGCAATCCGCGATTCTTTTATCCTCCAAAGGTCAAGAATCTATCTGTTTCATTGACCATACAGGCTAGCATCACCTTTGAACGCTCTTTGATAATTGCATAATTGGAAATTGGGGCCTT
>JASEGY010001005.1 GCA_030019105.1 bacterium
CCAAGAAGTTCGATTCCAATAATATCATCTTATATCTTTTTGAACAAATACTTGCACAAGCTGCCTGACTAAAGTTATACCTTTTTGTCTCTTGCCATGACCAACTACAGTCGTATTATGTCCGCACCTTTTAGAAAATACGGACTAACTCATTGTTTAACCGAAAATATCCCCGTATTTTCCGTCATTACCTGCTCCTGATCAAATTTATACTCAATTTTACTCTCTCTACCCCAAAAATCACTCCATCTTTTAACCGCAAGCTTTCAAACAAAGGTGAACCATCCCAAATATGGGATATTTATAATATGCTCAACTAATATAGAGGATGCTTTTTGCTCCATGAAATCTGAGTTAGGGCTAAGACCAGTACATCATCAGAAAGAAGATAGGGTTGATGGACACTTATTTATTACAGTCCTTGCTTACCATATCTTACACACTATTCGCTTCAAACTGCGACAAAAAGGGATACATTCCAAATGGAACACTATTCGCGACATTCTCTCTAATCATGTCCGAATCACAACAAATATGAAAACAAAGGATGGCAAGATGGTTTACATAAG
>JASEGY010001006.1 GCA_030019105.1 bacterium
ACCTGATATTCATCAAAGGTTTTAAAATGCAATCTGCCCACTGAAATCGAAGTAGCAATCCAGGTATAGGAGTTGATCATTGAACTCATGGCACAAATACCTGGCACAACAAACATAAGATAAGAAACCCCTTCTATGCTCATACCACGGCCAAGACCAAGACCAAAGGCAATCAGATACAATAAGGGTGTAATCATGGTAGAAAAAAGGTAGCCGATATTCAGCAGCCGGCGTTTAAATATTATCATCTCTCGTAAAAATATTGGATAAAAATTCATCTCTCAATCCTCTCACCAGTAAGCTTAATAAACACATCCTCTAAGTTTGATTCACGGATACGCACATCATCAGTCCTTTGTTCAGCAAATTGGCAAGCATCTTCTCTGGTATCAAACAATCTGTAATTGGTTATCCCATTATCAAGGGATTCAACCACAAAATGCCCAACCTTTGCCTTGAGTTCATCTGGTGTACCCAGGGCAATTAGTTTACCATGGCTGAGTATCCCGATCCGATGACAGAGTAATTCTGCTTCCTCAATGTAATGGGTGGTGAGTAAAATTGTCAC
>JASEGY010001007.1 GCA_030019105.1 bacterium
CCTGAACTCCAAAGGATAGCCAACCCCAAAATCTTTTTCTTAACCACTATATCTACAGATAAAGGTGAACAAAAGATGAATCTGTCACGAGTTAAAAGATTAGTTAAGGTTATGGACAAAACAGGGCTGCTTGAATTGGAAGTGGAAGAAGCCGGGTTTAAAGTCAAGGTTAAGAGAAGCGGGATTAAACGCCAGGAGGAACCCCCGCCTGCCTCAGCTAAAAAGCCTGCTCTATTTCACAGCCCGGAGGAGTTTTTTGAGATTCTCTCTCCGACGGTAGGCACTTTCAGGCTGAGCCCTAATCAGGACATTCCGCCTTATATGAAAGTAGGAGACTATGTCCAGCCGGGTCAGCCGATTTGTATTATTGAGGCTATGAAGGTGATGAACGAAGTCAAGGCCGAGGGAGAAGGGAAAGTTCTCGATATCCTGGTCGAAAACGGCCATCCCGTGGAATACGGGCAGCCCTTATTTTTGATTGAGAGGAAGCCTGGCGGGGAGTCGGCTTGATAGATATAGTGTTTAAGAAAAAGATTTTGGGGTTGGCTATCCTTTGGAGTTCAGGCT
>JASEGY010001008.1 GCA_030019105.1 bacterium
CGCAATCTGCAATCCAAAATTGGTTTGGTTGCGGCCAGAGGCCGCGCTAAGCATGTCCAGGAGAGATTCTACTTCAGATGGGGTAAATACATCCATGAAAAGGGACTTAGTCTTGATGTTGAACGGTGAGTCCGTGCCCAGACTTTCCCGCTGGGGCCTGAGGCGGATCTTGTAGTCCCGCACATCCCTCAGACCCACCAGGGCTATTGAATGAGGGAAGCCCTTTGGTCGTCCCTCAAACCCGGCCCGCAACTGGCGCAGAAGAGCCAGGAACAGATCATCCAACAAGGAATCCGCTTCATCAATAAACAAGACAATGGGTTTAGCATTCTTCTCAGCCCAGCGGTTTAAATACCCTTTCAATTTCTTCTGAGAGCATCTCCTGATCTATCTCTTTTAAAGACTTCGGCCGTTCTGCTTCAGGGAGGTGGAGACGGGCGCACATGTAAATATCGCCGGCCGCCATTCTCATAGCTTCCTTCGCGTCCCTCCCACTGGCAGCGGCCTGGATATTCACCGTAAGAGCGGTATACTTCCCCTCTTTGTTGAGCTGGTTCATTAAGGCGT
>JASEGY010001009.1 GCA_030019105.1 bacterium
TTCCATCGCAAGAGATTTATGTCGTTAATCCTGCTGGTCTTAATCTCTTGCACCCCGGCTTGCAATCTTGCTAAATAATATTTTGCCCTTTCAAGGGTCTGCGCTTCCAGAATCTGATTCAGCTCGGAAAGCAGAACATCTCTACGCCAGGAAACTGTTTCCCCATTAGAATCAGGAGTTAGTATGTCTTCCCGGTCATCCCGGTAACAGGTGATAAGGCGCGCTAAATCAGATATTCTCTTCTTGAGAGAATTCAGGTTATTTAAAGCGTCGATATCATCCAAAACCCGGTTAAGCTTATCCTTATTGAAAATAGCCACCCCATTAGCAGGTAATACCTCCCTCTCGTTAATCTCCATATCTCTTTTCAACTTTCCTCTTCTAAAACAGTTAAAAGAAATGCCAGATCATCTTTATCTCTCGGTCTTATCCCCTGTTTTGTACCGACCATTGTAGAAATATCTGCGATAGGGATAGGCACTCCTTTAAATTCAAAATATTCTATTCCGGCATTATCTTAGCGCGGCCTCTGGCCGCAACCAAACCAATTTTGGATTGCAGAT
>JASEGY010000100.1:0-907 GCA_030019105.1 bacterium
GCAATCGTAACATTCTCGCGGACAACGCAAATGTTGCGGGGTAATAGTATAAGGGACATTTTAGGGTCAAATAGATTATAAGCTTCTTTGAAATCCTTATCTTTTTCCAATTTTATTCCTTCTGATTTTTCCCCGCTAAGAGAAAATAGAAGACGCTTTAGCTAACTTATCTTGAAACCAAGTTTTCCTCCCACACTCTTAGGAAACAAAGTTACATCAGCTCCTGAATCTACTAAAAAATGACGTCTCAAGGTAGCTTCAGGAGATATTAAGATTACCGGGATGAAAGGCTTCCATTTTCCATTTTATCCTGCCGATTTTTGATTATAGCTCATAGAAATGAATGAGTCAAGTGAAAAAGCTGAGGGAAAGAGAAAAAGTTTGGGGAAGTGAGGGTTTGAAACCCCATCCGCCTTCGGCGGACTGAAAGTAATCGTGTGCTTCACCTCAGAGACACCTCCAGAGACAAAGAAGAGACAAAGAAGACGTTTTGCTTAACTTGCTTCCCCTTTCCCCTTCAAATGGCTTGACATCTCATGGATTTTAGTGTATTATTTAACTAAAAGGGCTGTTGAAGTTAAATACAAGAGAGGAGATTATGATAGCATGCCAGGGATTGCATTAAAATTAAAGGAAGAGGAAGAACATATCCTAAAAGCACTGCCAGCACTTTTGAAGAAAGATGTCTGGTTTAGGCGAGAGGTGTCGGTTATCTTAAGTGAAACATTAGCGACAAAGGATGAATTGAGACAAGTCTTAGAGGAAATTCGTGTTAGTCGTGAGGAAACTAATCGTAGATTTGAGGCGATGCAAGCTCAAATGGATCGCAGATTTGAGGCTTTGGTTCAAGAAATGCACAAAGGTTTTGAATTGCAATCAAAGGCGACAAGGGAGTTGGAGGCAAAAC
>JASEGY010000100.1:1005-10209 GCA_030019105.1 bacterium
AGCTGACAAAGGTTTTGAATTGCAATCAAAGGCGACAAGGGAGTTGGAGGCAAAAGCTGACAAAGGTTTTGAATTGCAATCAAAGGCGACAAGGGAGTTGGAGGCAAAAGTTGATAAAGGTTTTGAATTGCAATCAAAGGCGACAAGGGAGTTGGAGGCAAAAGTTGACAAAGGTTTCGAATTGCAATCAAAGGCGACAAGGGAGTTGGAGGCAAAAGTTGACAAAGGTTTTGAATTGCAATCAAAAACAACAAGGGATTTAGGGATAAAAGTGGATACGGTAGGGGCACGATGGGGAATTTTTGCTGAATCCACTATCAGGAATACATTAAAAGAACTCTTGCTAAAAGACCTTAAGGTAACAGAGGTAACGGAGTGGAAGACCAACGATAAAGATGGGTTTGTTTTTGGCTATCCTCAGGAGATACAAATAGACCTTTTACTTAAAAATGGCGAGCACTATCTGGTTGAGATAAAGTCATCAGCCGGTTCAGGAGATGTAACACTTTTCTCTCGGAAGGTAAAGTTTTATACCCAAGTAACAGGAGTTTTGCCAAGGATGATTTTTGTGGCTGTAAATATGAATGAGGAAGGTCGGAGGAGTTGTCAGGAACTAAATATTCAGCTTATTACATACGAGGAGTTGAAAGATTAGCAGGTTTTCGAGTCTGTTGTTTGGGAAGAAATGAGAATCGCTGTTACAGCGGAGGGACGAAGAACGCAAAGTACAGAACGGTTGAAAATGACTGTTTACGGGGCGGTGCAAGGAGTAGGCTTCCGCCCCTTTATCTACAGGTTAGCCACAGAACTGGGCCTTCGGGGGTGGGTGCTTAACTCAATCAGTGGGGTGTTTATTGAGGCCGAGGGGGAACGTCCGGTCCTGGAACGGTTCCTCCTGCGCTTAGAACAAGAAAAGCCCTCCAGGGCCATCATCCAAAGCCTGGAATTCTTCTTCCTTGACCCTGTCGGCTACACCGATTTCGACATTCTCCCCAGCGAAGAAACAGGCGAGAAAACCGTCCTTATCCTTCCTGATATTGCCACCTGTCCGGAGTGTCACCGCGAGGTAAGGGATGCCGGCGACCGCCGTTACCGCTACCCCTTCACCAACTGCACTCATTGTGGCCCCCGCTTTACTATCATTCGGGCGTTGCCCTACGACCGGCCCAATACCTCTATGTCCCATTTCCCCCTCTGCCCTGACTGTCGTCAGGAGTACGAAGATCCACTGAACCGGAGGTTTCACGCTCAACCAATAGCCTGTCCTGCCTGCGGCCCCCAGGTGACCCTGTGGAACGAAAGGAGGGATATTAATCTATGCACAGGCAAGATGCCTGTTTCACTATGCACCCAGGGGAACGAAAGGATGGCTCTCAATGGAGACGAAGCTGTCCGTGAAGCGGCCCGGGCAGTGCGGGAAAGCCGTATCCTGGCCATGAAAGGGTTAGGCGGTTTCCTCCTCATCGTAGACGCCCGAAGCGAGGCCGCGGTGCAGCGGCTGCGAGAGCGCAAACACCGGGAAGAAAAGCCCTTCGCCCTCTTGTATCCTTTCCTGGAGGAGGTCAAGAAAGACTGTTTTGTCTCCCCCTTAGAAGAGCGGGTATTGACCTCACCTGAATCGCCCATTGTACTCTTGCGCCGGCGGCCTGAAGCGAGTGTGGCTCCCTCAGTGGCGCCGGCAAGCCCGTATTTGGGGGTGATGCTGCCTTACACTCCCCTTCACGACCTCCTGATGCAGGAGTTGGGCTTTCCGGTAGTAGCTACCAGCGGCAACCGCTCTGACGAGCCGATCTGCATTGACGAGAACGATGTACGGGAACGGTTGGGCGACATTGCCGATCTATTTCTGATTCACAATCGTCCCATCGTCCGCCATTGTGACGACTCAATAGTGCGGGTGGTACTGGGGCAGGAACTGGTCCTGCGGCGGGCGCGGGGATACGCTCCCCTGCCGGTGCTGCTTGGAAACGAAGGCCTTGGTCATCCTTTTGGCCACTATAGCGATAGAGAAACCAGGTTTCTTGAAGAAACCTGGTTTCTGGAGGGTCACAATGGCCGAAACGAAGGACGAAGGACGAAGGACGAGAGACAAAAGACGCCGGATGAAAGACGTCTGCCGGTACGGCTAAAGACCGAGTTCCCTCCTATCCTGGCTGTGGGGGCGCACCTGAAGAACACCATCGCCCTGAGCGTGGGGCAGCAAGTCTTCCTGAGCCAGCATATCGGCGACCTGGACACGCCAGAGGCCCGCACTGCCTTTGAGCGGGTTATCGCCGATTTCCTCCGTCTCTACGAGGTGGAGCCTGTCGCCGTTGCCCACGACCTGCACCCTGATTATTTCTCCACCCAATGGGCTCGGAAGTTTGCTGATCTTTCTTCAGTAGAGAAACCAGGTTTCTATGCACGGGAATCAGTAGAGAAACCTGGTTTCTTGAAGAAACCTGGTTTCTGTGCCCGAGAATCAGTAGAGAAACCTGGTTTCTGTGTCCAGGAAGTTTCAGCAGCGGCAAGCTTTAGCTTACGAGCAAAGTTGCGCAATTCGGAGGAAGTGGCGGCCAATTCCGTTAAGCTTATCCCCGTTCAGCATCACCACGCGCATCTGGCTGCCTGCCTGGCTGAGAACGAGGTGGAGGGGCCGGTCCTGGGGGTGATCTGGGACGGGACAGGGTACGGTCCTGACGGAACAGTGTGGGGCGGGGAATTTCTGTGGGGGGATGCCTCCGGCTTTGTTCGGGTGGCCCATTTGCGCCCCTTCCGGCTGCCGGGTGGTGAGGCCGCGGTAAGGGAACCGAGGCGGGCGGCGCTGGGCTTGCTGTGGGAGTACTTTGGCCAGGAGGCTTTAGAAAGGGAGGATTTGCCTGCCAGGCCGGCTCGGCCCGCCAGGTCGGCTCGGCCCGCCAGGCCGGCTCGGCCCGCCAGGCCGGCTCGGCCCCCTGTGGCCGCCTTCTCATGCGATGAACGCCGCTTGTTGCGGCAAATGCTGGAGCAAGGAGTGAATTGCCCGGTGACCACCAGCGCAGGCCGGCTCTTTGACGCTGTGGCGAGCCTGGCGGGACTGCGCCAGCGGGCGGCCTTCGAAGGCCAGGCAGCGATGATGCTGGAGTACGCGGTGGATGAGACGGTAACTGATGCCTATCCGTTACTAATAAGCGAGGGGTCAATGACCAATGACCAATCCTCAATCCCCGGCGGGCCGAGCCGGCCTGGCGGGCCGAGCCGGCCGCCTGGTGGACCGACTGGGATTCGGGTCAGGGATAGGGAACCACGAAGTTTAAATGGCGGGATTCAGGACAGGGGATATCAACAAGTTGAGGCATCCAACAGGGGAGCGATTATTTTGGACTGGGGGCCGTTGCTGGAGGCATTGCTGGCTGATTTAGGGCAAGGGTTGCCGGTGAGGATAATAGCTGCCCGGTTTCACAATGCGTTAGTGGAAGGAATAGTTGCTGTAGCTAAATCGGTGGGGGCAGAGCGAATAGCCCTGAGCGGAGGATGCTTCCAGAACCGGATACTCTTAGAGCGAGCTTCCTGCCGCCTGAGTGAAGCCGGCCTTCGCACTTACGTTCACCAGCGTATTCCCCCCAACGACGGCGGTATTGCTTTAGGGCAGGTAGCGGTTGCTATGGGGGTAGTAAACAGTTAGGAAATACAATATATGTTCGTAAAGTGGAAGTGATAGGCAATCAAGAGATTGGCAGTATCCAGGTTCAAGGCGGATACCGCGGGAAGCATCCCAAAGATATCTCTGATCCTGAGGTTTGCCCCGTTAGAAAATTCTCTAACGGGGTTCACTTCACGAAAAAATCCGCCATGTCCAGCATAGCCTTGAACTTCCTCCCGCATTCAGAACACTCCACATCGATTTCCATATCAGGCCCGGAATCGATCTCCTTGAGCTTTACAACCAGGAAGTCACGGTCACTCTTGAACATATCAGCCGTCACGCTGGTATCGATTCTGCTTCGGTCCAGCGCGCCCAATTTCACAATAACCCTGGCCAGAAGGGCAGTGAGCATCTTGGCCGGGTTATTCCTGAACTGGGGATTGAGCATGGCCCAATGGCCTTAACTTAAGCACAACTCCTTGTCGGCCAAGCAGATACGCGAAGCACAAAATTTTGCTCGACAGTCGTCTGTGAAGGGGCTTTACACTTTAGGGTTTCATTTGTAAACAACATAGACAATACCAGAAAGACGAAAGGCTAAAGCCTAAACTCCTGTCTCCCTAAATCATTGTGTAATAGGAGCTTCGGCTTAAGTTAAGGCCATTAAGCATGGCCTCCTGGTCCGCCCCGGTAATCTCTTTGAGCGTGACCTCCCGGTGAAGTGTTCTATCCCGGTCTACATAGTTTTTTCACCTCTTTGTCTTTTTCAGCCTGAATTTCCAAGATGCTTGACAAACTGCGACCAGCTGGTATATAATACAAAACCAGTGGGACAAAGCTCCCTTTAAGACTGAGTTGAAGCTGGAGCCAAAAGAAGATAGGGAAAAGAGAAAGGATGGGTTTATGGGAAAGTTTGATATAACCTTAAAGAGGCTTTCGGATGAGTTTACTGTAGACTATGCCCGATTTGCCCTGGGGTGGAAAGCAAGCTCTGGCCGGAAAGCGCCAGGGAGGTGGCCTGGAGCACGATCCGCCGCCGACCCCTCCTGGGTCTGGCATCATCCCGACGCCCTTGACAATTTCTAATTTCAAGCCGTGAACGGCTACAAGAAATCACAGGAAAAACGATGAAAATGAACCGTCCCAGTTTCTCCAAGTATCTTTTGAAACTGGTATGTTGTGGTGGGTTTCCTCTGTTGTGTTTTGCGCCTCTATTATTGCAGGTGCGTGGGCTAAACGTAATGAGCTATCATATTTGAGTAAACGATGTTTAATATGTATTTGGTTGGGGATGTGACTGCAGACCTCGTTTTTTACCATCAAAACCCGGCCATAAGTTTTTTAATTATACTCAACGCGGGCATAATCTGCGATTTTGTATTTTCTCAATAACTCAGGGTAATTTGGTTGTAAGTTGTAGGTTGTAAGTTACTTCTACAACCTACAACCTACAA
This sequence comes from bacterium, assembly GCA_030019105.1. Classification (GTDB taxonomy): domain Bacteria; phylum UBA9089; class JASEGY01; order JASEGY01; family JASEGY01; genus JASEGY01. The sequence goes on from JASEGY010000100.1 coordinate 6,064, forward strand.
CTTACAACCTATTCAAAATCACTATTTATGACCGGGCTGAGTATATCAAATAACACAAAGTAGTGATGGTGTCAATATTTTCATTGTAATTATTTGGTCTTACTAAGGTTATGTAAACCGTCCCCTTCTCTCTCCTTCTCTCTCCCTGGCGTCCGATGTCATCACAGGGGAATTGCGAACGACGGCACCACTACGGTTCAGCCGTCGCGGGCGCTGGGTGAACCGAGGGTCACGCTTGTCGTTCGCTCGGGAACGAGAGATTGATGCAACCGGCCTCTCGTGCTATTTTGCAGCGATGACGTGGAGGGCATAGCCCGATGGTGCAGTACGATTTTGAGTGGGACCCGGCGAAAGCCCGACTGAATCGGCGCAAGCATCGCGTGAGCTTTGAGCAAGGCGCCACGGTATTTCGTGACCCGAGGGCGGCGTCCCTGTATGATGGCGAACACAGCGAGACGGGGGATAGATGGGTGACCTTGGGCCTCTCGGCCGGCGGTGGCCTCCTCGTGGTGCACCACACGTTTGAGGAGATCGATGCCAACCACGTCCGAATACGGATATTCTCGTGCCGCAAGGCCACCCCCGACCAGATACGGCAATACGGAGAGTAGATCATGAAGAAGCAATACGACTTCACGAACGCGCAACGCGGCAAGTTCTACCGACCGGATGCGAAGCTCAATATCCCGGTCTACCTTGACGACGAAGTCCGACACTTCGTCGGCGGGATCGCGGAGCAGAAACATGTAGACATGGGCAAGGTCGTCAACGACCTGCTTCGTTCGGACATGAGTTTGGCCAAGCTGATGCAGTGAGCGAACAACTGCGGGGACCACGACACTGAAGAGGCGTGCCGCGGACGGTGCGCCTCTTCAGTGCGGGTCACGCGAGGACGTTCTCCCCTCGCTTCGCTTCGGGGAGAACCAGGAGTTGGAACAGATGCCCTTCGGGCACTGCTCAACTGCCTCATTATCTACCGTATGAGGACTCAACAAACTCGACAGTCGTAAAAAGTCATTTGGTTCTTCCCTGCAGGCGAGCAGACCGTTTTATTTCGTTTTAAAGAGGCGATGATGGCGCTCAATGGCTTCACCTACAGCCTCCTTTTCTCTGTTTGGACACGGTCTGGACTTTTTGCGAGTCCGTTAACAAAGAACTTTATCGAGGGAGGTCGTCCGTGACTGACATTCTGCTGATCGTGGCTCTCGTCCTGCTGGTCGTAGTGGTGGCTTTCCTGCTCGCACTTTTAAGGAAATTATCGCAAGCTGATGCCTCCGTGCTTGCTTCCCGTCTTGATGCTTTCGAAAAGGCACAGGAACGTACTGAGCGTGCGGTGAGAGAGGAGGTGGCCCAGAGCCGAGACGAACTGGGTAAGGCAGCGAGAGAACAGCGACAGGAACTCACCGAAACCTTCAAGACCTTCGGTGATTCAGTGGTGCAACGAATGATGGATGTTTCCAGCACGCAGAAGGGGCAACTCGATGCTTTCTCCGTTCAGCTTACCTCGTTCGCCAAAGCCAGCGGTGAGCGTCTGGATGGTGTCCGTACCGAGTCTGCCACCGGAGCCAAACAACTGCGGGAAGAAGTGGTAGGCACGCTCAAGACTCTCTCCGATACCATCACACAGACGATGGGCGAACTGGCAAGTGTCCAGCGGGCCCAGCTTGATGCATTCTCGACCCAGCTTGGTTCTTTCGCCCAAGCCAGTGGAGAACGACTCGATGGGATTCGTTCCGAATCCGCTGCTGGAGCGAAACAGCTTCGGGAGGAAGTCGTGACGACGCTGAAGAGCATCTCTGAGACGATGGCCAAGACAATGAAAGATTTGGCCGTCGCCGAGAAAGCTCAACTTGAAGCATTCTCAGGACAGATCGCCTCATTGACGAAGACCAGTGGCGAAAAACTCGATGGTATCCGAACGGAGTCTGCCACCGGGGCCAAACAGTTAAGGGAGGAGGTCATAGCCGCACTCAAGGGGATCACGGAAGCCACCACCAAGACCATGGGCGAGTTGGCCAATGTCCAGAAGGCCCAGCTTGAAGTCATGTCGTCTGCGATTGCGAAACTTTCGGATTCAAATGAGAAAAAACTGGAGGCGGTCAGAGTCACGGTGGAAGGCAAACTCCAAAGCATGCAGATCGACAACGCCAAGCAACTTGACCAAATGCGGCAGACCGTGGACGAGAAACTTCAGGGGACGTTGGAGAAACGTCTGGGCGAGTCCTTCAAACAAGTCAGCGAACGTTTGGAACTGGTGCACAAGGGGCTTGGGGAGATGCAGACGCTTGCTACTGGCGTTGGCGACCTTAAGAAGGTACTCACAAACGTCAAGACGCGTGGAACCTGGGGTGAAGTGCAACTTGGGGCGTTGTTGGAACAGGTGCTCAATCCCGATCAGTTCGCCACCAACGTGGCCACGAAGGATGGTGGCGAGCGTGTCGAGTTTGCGATCAAGTTACCGGGACAAGGTGCGGACAAGGATGAGACCGTCTGGCTTCCGATTGATGCCAAGTTCCCTGTCGAAGATTATCAACGTCTGGTCGAGGCTCAAGAGAGAGCCGACGTCGAAGCGGTGGAGGTGGCAGGAAAGCAACTTGAGAATCGTGTCAAGGCCTGTGCAGAGGACATCTCCGGGAAGTACCTGAACCCACCAAAGACCACGGACTTCGGCATTCTATTCTTGCCCATAGAGGGCCTCTTTGCCGAAGTCATCCGCAGGACGGGGTTGACCGAGGTCATCCAACGGGAGTGCCGGGTGGTTATCGCTGGCCCGACTACCCTGTGGTCTATTTTGAGCAGTCTTCAGATGGGCTTTCGTACACTTGCCATCCAGAAGCGTTCTAGCGAGGTCTGGAACCTCCTCGCGGCAGTCAAGACCGAGTGGACGAAGTATGGCGATGTTTTGGATGCAGTGCAGAAGAAGTTGCATCAGGCATCAGACACAATCGAGAAGGCCAAAGTGAGGTCAAGAGCCGTCGGGAGGAAGCTCAAGGACGTGCAAGAGCTTCCAGTCGGTGAGGCCACCGTTCTACTACCCCTTGATGCGCTGGAAGATGATGGCGCAACCGGTGAGGACGATAGTGCGGGAGGTGATGAATCAGAGTCTTAACGCACATCTTTTTAGAGCTTATCCCAAAACTGATATTTAGCCTGCGCCGCCTGGCTGCCCGCCAAATAGGTTTTGGGATAGGCTGTTAGGAGGAGACACTCAGACCAGTACATCTGGTAGTGATAGTTGTTCTTTGAGCTGATTAGCTTTCTTTAAGTCAAAGATTCTGATGGAAGAAGCCAGAACATATTCTGGTTGATCAGATAACGGCAATTCATGCATAACCCGTGTCTGGATGAACTGGATAATATCAAGCAGCTTTCGATGTTCTATCAAATAGATGCGTTGATTGAAAGAGTTCAGGAAAGAACGGGAAAGTCTATCCCGCAGATGAGATTGAGCAGCTAAGATAAAGATGGCCGGATCAGTAGAGTCCATATTGAAATTGGTTACAATCTGGAGCTCGAAGAAATTTTCATTCTTGAGCAGATGAGCTTCATCAAAGATGATAAGCGGGATTTTTTTGGTGTGGGTCACAAAGTCCTTAATGGCTTTTTGGATAGAGCGAAAGAGAGTAGACTTAAGGTGTAAGGGTTCACCACCTAAATGATAATTAAGTTGCCGGTAGAAGTCGAGGATATTAACTGTGGAGAGGGGGACATAGAAGGCTTGATATGAGAGTTGGAAAAGGCCATCTACAAAGGCTCGCAGGATAGTGGTCTTACCGGTGCCGGGCTCACCGGTAATAAGCATGAGGCCGCGATGCTGCTTCATATATTCCAGGCGGCTTCCGAGTTCCTTAGCCGGGGCGGAGAGGAATATTTGGTCGGATTTAATGGATTTGTCAAAGGGAATTCCCGTAAGGCCGTAATATACTTGAATCTCAATCATGGTTGCTGTCCTCCTTGAAAAATTTGATACCCTTAGCCGGCAGCCTGCTGTTTTCAACGAGATCAAGCTTATTCAGTTTAGCTGCCGGCCGGTCGTTTTCGTAAATATGAAGAAGCTCCGGCTGTCCGGTAGGATGTCGCAGCTCAACCCCAGCGCGGCGAAGCCGCAACCAAACGGAACAACCTAACGGTTGTTTAGGGAGGTTT
>JASEGY010001010.1:0-284 GCA_030019105.1 bacterium
GAAAAGATTGCCTCAGGTGTCTATATCTATTGCATAACAGGTGGAAGCGGAGGAAAGTCTGTTGGCAAGATTGGCATAGTAAAATAGTGTATAGTTAAGAGTGTTGAGTTAATGGAGGGAAGGTTTGACTTTGAGAATTTGGGGGTCTATCAGAAAAATTGTTGGCTGGTCTAATTAAATCCCTCTAAACTCAAAACTCAAAACTCTAAACTCAAAACTCTAAACTCAAAACTATACACTCTAAACTCTAAACTAATTATTGGAGGTAAAAGATGAAAAAGATG
>JASEGY010001010.1:294-563 GCA_030019105.1 bacterium
GCTAAAGGATAAATGCAGGATTTATTTCGGATAGTATCTTTGTTGGTTATCTCCCTGGCTTTGGCCATCCTGATAAATGGGTTTCATCCTATGGGTTTGCCAATCTGGCTAAATGAGGTAAAGGAGCCAGCAATGCCAGTCTGGGTATGGAAAAGATTGCAGACAGTAGATGCTCAGACTGCTTTTTGCAAGGTTTCAAATGAATGTGGTCTCTTAGTGGATGTGCGCAATAAAGAGGATTATCAGAAGGAACACGCTCAAGGTGCTCT
>JASEGY010001011.1 GCA_030019105.1 bacterium
ATATATTGTGTTCTGTAAGTTTCAAAAATCAATATCTGGTGGCTGAGTAGTTACGGGAAAAGATGAATGACCTTCTTGTCTCAGAGAGGCAAAAACATAATGGCATGAGTTGGTCCAAGGATGGTTCGGTAGCGCTTGCTTCAGTGGCTGTGATAAAGAGAAACAATGAATACAAGAACTGGTTGGAAGCAGCTAACTTGGAATTGAAATTGGCAGCTTAATTTTTCTGATTGCATAGGTCAAAATTGTTTATAGATGTTGATTGCACAGGTCGCAAATTTTTAAAGCCACAAGCACCGGCAGGCCACACGGCCAGTCAGTAGGCCATAAACACTACCAATAAAACATACGCTGGTGTGGTTAAAGCGATAAACCTCCCTAAACAACCGTTAGGTTGTTCTTTGGTTGCGGCCAACGGCTGCGCTGTGTCCTCTGTGGCTAAAATTAGAATTGCTAAGGATCAAGGCTATCATACTTCCCTAACCGGTTCTACCTCCTTATTCCTTCCCATAGATATGGTCCATAATGGCATTCATATTCTCCACATTTCCCATAGCCAGGA
>JASEGY010001012.1 GCA_030019105.1 bacterium
CCGCAATCGTAACATTCTCGCGGACAACGCAAATGTTGCGGGGTAATAGTATAAAATAGATTTGGGAAAAAAAAGGGGGAAAATTACAAGAAGTGCCCATGGCGAACTTTTCTTATCACGCGGCTTATTCCAGGCAAGAACTAACAAGGTCACCAGAATCAAAGCAAAAGACAGAAAAGCTTTACCAGCAGCATGAATGGACATGAGAGATGACAGAGAACTAACGAAAAAATAAAAAAACATATATGGCCCAAATTTTAAGTCACTTACAAAAATGCTGGACCAGTTCAATTTTGAGTTTTCAAGATTGGATATGACATTTGCCATAAAGAGGTGTTGCGGATAGTCCTGCATGGCTGGAAACTCCGGCAGCCAAATGGCAACCAACCCCAAAAAAGTCATAATGAATACAGCAATAGAAAAGAGTAGAGACTGATTATAGGAGCGTTGATGAAACATATGCCTTTTTGATTAAATCATTCTGCTTCAGTCGTTGTGCTCAAGGTACTATAGCTCTTAAGATAAATATTTTGGGGTAAGCGAATTCAAGATAGGCTATG
>JASEGY010001013.1 GCA_030019105.1 bacterium
GCCGAGACCACCCTCAGGTCTTTATCCAGCAACACCAGGGACTTGCGCATCATATCCATAACATCCTGAGCCTCCCGGGCAACTTGCTCCGCCCGCTTCAACCCGGTAATATCCACGAAAGTAATCACCACCCCACTGATCACATTGCCGGTGGTTCGATAGGGCGCAATTCGCATTATATACCAGGCCCCATCTTTGGTTTGTACTTCTTTTTCCTGATAAACCAGGATCTTAAGTACGTTTTGCGCATCTTGAATCAGAGGTTCATGCCTCAAGTTGGAAACAATATCACCAAGAGGCCGGCCGACATCTGTCTGAATGAGGTGGATCACTTTGGTCGCTTCCGAAGTGAAGCGTTTAATACACAGGTCGTTATCCACAAAGATAGTCGCAATCTGGGGACTGTCGAGTAAGTTCCTCAGATCACTGTTGGCCTCTGACAACTCATCAATCTTGCCCTGAAGCTCCGTGTTTACCGTGGTCAGCTCCTCATTGAGCGATTGCAGGTATCCTCTTCAAAAGTCATGGTAGAACCCGTTCAGGTTGTCAGGTTCAGAGG
>JASEGY010001014.1 GCA_030019105.1 bacterium
ATCCAGGTAACCGCTGATGCAGTCTCTCTGGCCTCCAACTATCAGGATGGTTCAGCCTATGATTCCCGGTTTGTTAATGAAAGCCAGGCAAATTCTATCAGCACTGGAATGATTACTCCCAACATCCTGAGCAGCCTGGATGGGGTATCGAATGATGGAGGCAACATAGACCTGGTAGCCGGAAGTAATATCACTATCACTCCAGATGATGCAAATGATAAAATCACCATTTCGGCTACGGGTGGTGGAGGATCAGGAGATGGGCATTCTCTTGATGCCGCAGATGGCAGTCCAACGGATGCAGTCTATGTGGATAATGATGGTAACGTCGGCATTGGGACAACGAAGCCGGCTAATAAATTCCATGTTGTTAAAGTTACCGGCGCTGGCGATGCGGTGCATGGCTACATCGAAAGCAGCGGGGTTGCGGTGTGTGGCTACACCTCTGGTAGTGGTAACGCTGGGAACTTCATAGTCAACAACACCAATAACAGCGGACATGCGGTCTATGCCGAGACTAACGGTAGCGGTATAGCAGCGAACTTCCAGATCAAGAAC
>JASEGY010001015.1 GCA_030019105.1 bacterium
AAATATTCTTTTGAATTTTCCCCAATATAGGCAGAAATATTGCTGAGGATTACAACTGGTATCACTTAGTAGAGAAGTGTAAGATGCAGTTAAGTATGGCCATGAAGGGACGAGATATCCGTAATGATGTTCTTACTGAAGTGGAGCGACTTCTATGGTATGGGCTGGTAGATAAGGCCATAGAGTATCTAAATACCTTGAATGATGATTTGGTAAAGGATAGAGGCAAGCTGGAAGTACTTATAAATTACATAGCGCGGCATCGGCCATATATTCCATGCTATGCGGTAAGGAAGAAACTTGGCCTCCGTAATTCAAGTAATACTGGAGAAAAGGCTAATGACCTCGTTGTCTCAGATAGACAAAAACATAATGGGATGAGTTGGTCTAAAAATGGTTCAGTCGCACTTGCTTCAGTGACTGTGATAAAGAGAAACAATGAATATAAGAACTGGTTGGAATCAGCTAACTTGGAATTGAAATTGGCAGCTTAATTTTTCCGTTTGCACAGGTCGAAAGATTTTGGGGTTGGCTATCCTTTGGAGTTCAGGCTTTA
>JASEGY010001016.1 GCA_030019105.1 bacterium
GGATACACACTATCGGCAGGAAAGGAAACGGATATGCCATCAGCATTCAAAAAAGCCCTGAATTCGGGAAAATTCGTGGTCACCTGCGAGGTTGCGCCGTCCAAAGGCACCAATCTCGAGAATATGAAGCACCATATCGCGCTGCTAAAGGATAAGGTGGATGCCATGAACGTGACCGACCACCAGAGTTCGGTCATGCGTTATCCTTCTTTGGGCGGGGCACTGCTGGTCAAGGAAATGGGAGGCGAACCCATCCTTCAGATGACCTGCCGGGACCGGAACCGGCTGGCCCTCCAGGCGGATCTGCTTTTTGCCGCCAGCAGGGGCATCAACAACGTGCTCTGCCTGACGGGTGATTCAGTGATGCTCGGGGATCACAAGGACGCCAAGGCCGTTTTCGATCTGGACTCAAGCCAGCTGGTGGCCGCCATCCGAATACTGGAAAGCGGCAAAGACATGGCCGGAAACGAGCTGGACGGCGGGGTGCGTTTCTGCGCGGGCGCCATCGTGACGCCCGAGGCCAACCCCATCGAACCACAGCTCATCAAGTTCG
>JASEGY010001017.1 GCA_030019105.1 bacterium
CAACTTACAGAGTATTCATTCTGGGAAAAGCTGAGAACTTACTGCTGTCCAGCTCCTTAATATATTTAGTAACCGGCAATTAAATGCTGGCATTGTTTCTTCCGTACCGGTTACCGTTTAAGTGTATCAAATTAATTTCCAATTGTCAACAAGTAAATAAAGTAAATACAGGTCGAAATTTTGATGCGATTGCCCTGCCATCCTGGCGGGGTTGAGGCGGCTTTTTCTATCGAAGGCAGCCTGCTTATCGAACGGGTTCAGATATTGTGGGAAGAACAGGGATTAGCCCCCGGGCGATGAATAGTCTGGCCGGCATCCTTGGGACAGCGGCCGCATGTCTGTTTGCCTTCAAGGTCAGGCAATTGGGATGGAATTATCCATTATCCATTATCCATTATCCATTATCCATTATGAGACCGTTTTGAAAATGGGACTTGATTGAGACCGTTTTGAAAATGGGACTTGATTGGGACCGTTTTGGAAATGGGACTTAGTTGAGACCGTTTTCAAAATGGGACTTGATTAAAAAGGGGGTGATGGAGTTTTGGGTT
>JASEGY010001018.1 GCA_030019105.1 bacterium
CCCGGTTTTTCTTTGACCTGAGGTTTTCGCAATTGATAGACGACTCTGGCTCAATAATCCACTACCGCCCGCTCTGGTCAGTTAGTTTTGCCATTAATTATGCGATTGGCGGCCTGAACCCGGTGGGTTATCATCTGGTCAATCTCGCATTCCATGTGGGATCGGCATTTATGCTGTTTTTGATAGTCCAGGCTATGCTAATCACCCCCACCCTAACCCTCCCCCCATGATCGGGTATCGGGGGAGGGGAAAAGGGAGGGGGTTCCCAATCACCTACTACCTACTACCTACTACCTACTACCTACCTTATCCCAATGGCCTCCGCCCTTATCTTTGCTGTCCATCCCTTTAACTCAGAGGTGGTGAACTATATAACAGCCCGCTCCAGTGTCATGTGCGCATTTTTCTACCTGCTGGCATTTTATTTCTGGATAAGATTCCGGAAGGCAGCAGGAGTCACCTACTACCTACTACCTACTACCTACTTTTATATCGCCTCCCTCCTCTCCTTCCTCCTGGCGATGATTAGCAAGGAGATAGCGATTA
>JASEGY010001019.1 GCA_030019105.1 bacterium
GCCTAAACTCCAATTGATAGCCAACCCCAAAATCTTTTTCTTAAGCACTATAGTCAAAATTCGGATTGCGAACAGCAAAATTTATTACAATCCGCAATCCGCAATCCGCAATCCGAAATTGATTAGACGCAGCCGGTCGGTTTGGGCAGCCCGGCGATCTTACAGGCCTGCTTGGCCGGCCCGGCGGGATAAAGCTCGTAGAGATACTTATTGTTGCCCTTCTCCGGCCCGAACTTTTTCTTCATCTCCTTGATGAGTATCTTGATCATCGGGGCAATCTGGTACTCCTGGTAGTATTCCCTCAAGAAGTTGACGATCTCCCAATGGTTCTCGGTCATCTCAACATCCTCTGTCCCGGCGATATACTCTGCCACGTCTTTGCTCCAGTCATCAAGATTCTGGAGATACCCCTCTTCATCCGTTGCGTAGGTCTTTCCGTTAAGTTCGAAACTCATCTTGCTTTACCTCCTCATATTTTTTTTTGTAAGCGTTCACGGGTTCAGGGTTCACGGTTCACGGTTGAGGAAAGCAGCGAAAGACGGG
>JASEGY010000101.1 GCA_030019105.1 bacterium
AGATCGGTTTACACTTTTTGGGAGTTTAGGCTTTAGCCTTTCATAAATGAAATCCTAAAGGATTAACTCCAAGGAAGTTGCGCAGTCTAATTTAAACTTGGCCATGCACTCCGCTTCAAAAGTGTAAAGCTACTATTTGGACGATTTGAAACGATGCCGCTTTTTGATATACCCCTTGGGGACTCGGAAATAAATAACTTATGCGATTAACCACCATCAACCAGAACCTCCCGGGGCCTGCTGCCATCCGGCGGACCGACCACACCTTTTTCTTCTAAGAGATCAACCAGCCTGGCCGCCCGGTTATAGCCAATCTTAAGCCTTCGCTGAAGCATAGAAACAGAGGCCTGCCTGGTCTCAACTACCATGCGAAGGGCCTGCTCAAAGAGTTCATCCTCTTCCGCACCCGGACCATTAAGATTTCCAGGAGAAGAGAGGTCGGTCTTAAAGATTTCGTGTTCTTCTATTTCCTGCTCCTCTTCTCTTCGTGTTTGTGTTTGCTGTTTCACATAATCCACAATCCGGTTGACCTCGGCCGTAGAGACAAAGGAACCCTGAACCCGGATAGGCTTAGGGGCTCCGCCGGGGAAGAAAAGCATGTCACCCTGGCCCAGGAGCTTTTCAGCGCCCATTGAATCTATGATGGTTCTGGAGTCCACCCTGGATGAAACCTGAAAGGCAATTCGGGAAGGAAGATTGGCCTTAATTACACCGGTAATGACATCTACACTGGGCCTTTGAGTAGCCAGGACCAAATGGATGCCTACGGCCCTGGCCATTTGGGCTATCCGGAAAATAGCCTCTTCACAGTTGGCCCTGGCGACTACCATCAAATCAGCCAATTCATCGACAATGGCCACAATAAAGGGGAGCTTCTTTTTCTCTCCTTCCTCTGCGGCAATCTTTTCATTATAACCGGCTATATTTCTTACCCCTTCCTGGGCCAGGACCTGATATCTGCGTTCCATTTCCTTAACCAACCAGGCCAGGGCAATGGCCGCCCGCTTCGGGTCAGTCACCACGCGGGTCATAAGGTGGGGCACACCATTATAGCCACTCAGTTCGACTACCTTGGGATCAATCATCAAAATCTCTACTTCCTCAGGAGAAGCATTGTAAAGCAAACTGATTACAATGCTGTTGATGCAGACACTCTTGCCGGACCCGGTAGTTCCGGCCACCAAAAGGTGAGGCATTGTCGCCAGGTCAGCCACCACCGGGGCCCCGGAGATGTCTTTGCCTAAGGCAATGGACAGTTTGGACTTAGAACGTCTAAACTCTTCAGAGACCAGAACCTCTTTTAAATAAACCGGATTCGCCTCTTGATTAGGTATCTCGATCCCCACGGCCTGCTTGCCGGGTATAGGAGCCTCAATCCTGACACTCTTAGCCGCCAGAGCCAGGGCAATATCATCAGACAGGTTGACAATGGCGCTTACCTTCACCCCGGAGGCCGGTTGAAGTTCATACCTGGTCAGGACAGGCCCCTTAGTGACCTGAACAACCCTGGCTTTGATCCCAAAATCAGACAGCTTTTCCTCCAATAACCTGGAATTAGCCAGGAGGTCTTCTTTGATCTCCTGACCGGATGGTCTGGCGCTGCCTTTTAAGTAAGAAAGAGGTGGAGGCGCATAAGGGCTGGATATTATTCCTTCTCCAGTGAGGGGTATTTTTCCCTCCTCTTCCTCTTCCTCTTCGAGCTTTTCTTCCGCCCTGGGAAGAATGATCTCCGGCGTGGATAAAGCCGGCTTTTCTTGAGATAGCTCTGCGGTAATATCGGCTTGGATCGTTATCTCATCCGATTGTTCTAAAACAGGTTCAATTCCGGGTCCGGCAATCCTGGGCTCAGAAGGTAGTTTTTTCTGCAAGGTTTTAATTTTACTTGATCTGGTACCAATCCTTCCTATCAGTGCGGCGGCTTCCTTGAAACGAAGCAGGAGAGAAAACAGGGAAAGATTGGTCGCCAGGATCAACCCGATCACAAGGCCGAGGCCGGCAATAAGATAGGAAACATTGTGGAGGTAGGATTTCAAGAAGCAGGCTGTTTTGACCCCGACTATCCCCCCCACTAATCGACCGGCCTCAGTTATCTCTCCTCCATAAATATAGGGAAGAGATAACATCGCAGGTAAAAAGATCAGCAGCAGCAGGAGTCCGGGTATCTTCAGGTCTAAGAGTCTTTCTTTGACTCCCCTGAATTTATTCCATCCCCAAACAGCCATAAATAATGGGGCAAGATATGATCCCCAACCTAAGCCGGTGAAAAGCCCCAAAGAGAGATAGGCCCCGACAATGCCCGCATAGTTCTTTGCCGGTTCGTTAGGTTGCGAGGTCTGAAAGGGAGTATCATCAGGGCTGTAATTTAAGAGGCTGAGCAGAATAAAGGCTGCCAGACCCAGTAAAATCAAGCCTAAGGCCTCATCCATGACCCGCTTTTTTTGTAAATCTGCCATTTTGGATAATGTTGAAATTAGAAATTAGAAATTGGGCCTTCATACTTTCCAATTTCTAATTTCCAATTTCCAATTTCTAATTTCTAATTTCAAGCCGTGAACGGCTACATTACAACTTTATATCCCATTCCTTTAATTGCTTCAGGAAGACGTAATTAGTCAGATCCAGATGAAGAGGGGTAATGGAGATCTTGTTTTCACTGATAGCCTTAAAGTCGCTGCCATCTTCCTCTTTTCCAATAATCCCTTTACTCCCGATCCAGTAATAAACCCTTCCCCGTGGATCAATCCGGTTAATTAATTCTTCTCGATAGGTTCGCTTCCCCTGCTTAGTAATAGCCACCCCTTTGATCTTACTTTCTTCGACATTCGGAACATTTATATTAAGCAGGGTATGATCCGGGAGACCTTTTTCTTTAATCATAATGGCCACCTGACGGGCAAATTTAGCGGCAAAAGTGAAGTTCGGTTCCGCCCTGTCCTGGGTAGTCACAGAGACAGCAAAAGAAGGAATGCCCAGTAAGGTTCCTTCCATCGCTGCCGAGACGGTTCCTGAATAAGTAACATCATCGCCCAGATTAGGGCTATTATTTATCCCCGAAACAACCAGATCAACCTTTCTGTCCAGGATGCCCATAACACCCAGATTGACACAATCACTGGGGGTGCCGTCGATGGCATAAATCCGTCTCCCAATCTGTTCTACCCGGATAGGATGAATAAGGGTCAGCGAATGTCCGGTCGCGCTCTTCTCCCTGTCCGGGGCAATAGTAGACAATTCTCCCAGACCCCGCAGTTCTTTTCTCAAGGCGCGAATCCCTTTTGAATTTATCCCGTCGTCATTAGTGATCAAGATGTGCATAGTGCTGTTTCCCCTGAAAAACCAGGTTTCTGAGGCAATAGGTATCTTCTCAATATTTCGGGGGGCAGTTGTAAGTTGTAGGTTGTAGGTTAAACGGCACGCCGTGGGCGCGCCACCCAACTTACAACTTACAACTTACAACTTACAACTATTTACAGATTACCCCGAGTTATTGAGAAGATATAAAATTTTTGACCAGCATCTCCCCGAAGGCTTCTTTCTGAGCTGTGATCAGCTCTTTGACCCCTTCCTCAGCCAAAGCAAGAAGGCCGTCTAATTCAGCTCGAGAAAAAGTAGCCTCTTCACCTGTCCCCTGAATTTCAACAAATTTCCCTCCCCCGGTCATAACCACGTTAAGATCACAGGTGGCGGAAGAATCCTCCTCATAGTTAAGGTCCAGGTAGCCCCTTCCGTTCAGGATGCCGACACTGATGCCGGCCACAAAATCCCTTATCGGCCAAACCCTGACGATACCCTTTCTTTTCAATTGAGCCATTAAATCAACCAGGGCCACAAAGCCACCGGTTACAGAAGCGGTTCTGGTTCCGCCGTCAGCCTGAATACAGTCACAATCAATAATAATAGTCCGTTCACCCAACGAGTCCAGATTAGTAACTGCCCTTAATGAGCGGCCAATCATTCGTTGTATTTCATGGGTTCGGCCGCTTGATTTAGCTTGATCTCTCGAAATACGGCTTGAAGCTGAAGCCGGAAGCATAAAATATTCTGCTGTTATCCAGCCGCGGTCATATCCCTTGAGCCACGGCGGAACCCTTTCTTCACAAGTAGCTGTACAAATTACCTTTGTATCTCCGGTTTCAATCAGGACTGAAGCCTGGGCATTCTTGATGTAATTCCGCCTGATCTTGACCGGACGAATCTGGTCGTTCTGCCTGCCATCCTTTCTCATTCTAACCTCCTGAAAAGTTTCGACCTGTGCAAACAGAATTCACCACGGAGACACGGAGGCACGGAGAAATAATTTTAGAAGAAATAGCACACGGATAACACGGATACTACGGATTACCACGGATAAAATCAGTGTAAATCCGTTGAATCCGTGTCATCCGTGTGCTATTAAATTAGAGTATCTACACCTTTAGACTTATTTCCTGATTTTTCTCCGTGTCTCCGTGTCTTCGTGGTGATTAAATTGTTGGTAGATGTCGATTGCACAGGTCGATGAAATTTGGCTTTGGGCCTGAATTGGCCTACAGAAAGCTCCTTTAAAATTGCGAATTGCGAATTCGGAATTAAATCCGCAATCCGCAATCCGCAATCCGCAATCTTCCTTACTTAAGCACAATCATCTTCTTTATTTCTACGTGTGAACCGGCGATAAACTGATACAGATACACCCCGCTGGCCACCTCATTTCCATTGTTATCCTTGCCATCCCAGTAAACTGATTCTCCCTTTGAAGTGTATGATCCGGCCCCGAGTTTTCCTAACTCCATGGTCCGAACAAGGTTCCCTGAAAGATTGTAGATTCGGATGCTTACGTTAGCCTCCCCGGCCAGCTCAAAAGGAATCCAGGTCTCCGGATTCAAGGGATTGGGATAATTCTGACCTAACCTTGTTTTGGTGATTTCAGGCACAGCTTGAATCAATGTCTCTGAGTTCAAGAAATCAGGAAGAACAGCAAGAATAGGCGCGGCCTGAGAAGGATCCAGGTGATCGATAATATACCTTGCTGACTGGATCAAGAGGTTAGCCAGGTCGGGATGAATATCTTTAGCATTAGCATTTCTAACCTGGTTAATGAATTTCTGCATGGTCTCTTTGGCCGCATCAAGGTAACCGCCCGCTATCTGGAATTTAGCTCTATCCAACTTTGCAATCAAGCTATCCGCTAAAAACTGATTGCTGATTAGTCCCACATCATACCCAATCTTCACGGCAAAGATCATTACATTAATGGCCGCAGTCTGATTATCAGGCAGATGCCGGATGACATACCCGGCCTCGGCCTTCAGGTAGTTGGCTGCCCAGGGCGTTATATGCGTGCCCTTGTAGGATTCCGCCTCTTTGATATAGGCCCAGAGACAGATCTTAGCCAGGTTGTAATAATGATATTCAATGAGCGTCCTGGCCAGAACCGCCTTTGCCCGCAGGGATAGCCAGACCTTCCTGGAATCAATAAGTCCCTGTTCGTAGGCAACATCTGTCGCCTTGATCAGAGTGTCAATCGTGGCGACAATCTCGAAGGTGACCGAAGCGGAAGCAGAAGCACCGGCCCCATTCCAGGCCGTCACTACCAGGGTATGCTCTCCTAAGCTTAAACGGAAGAGTTCGAGAATGTTACCGTTAGAGAACTCTTTTTCCCCGTCAAGAATGGCCGTAACAGTATCTACACCTGACTCAGGATCAGTAGCGCTAAAGGAAATAGACACTGTATCCGGATGCAGATAAGGTCTGGCCTCGGGAGATCCTATGGCCACTACAGGTGGAGTTAAATCTTCTGCTTGTTCAGCAACAATGAAATTAAGGGCAGCCAGGCCAACACCCAGGCCAGGCTCAGTAGTAAGAGTGGGTTCCACCTCAGTTAGGTCAACCGTATAGATAGTTTCATTCCATAAAATAAGTCCCATTCCCCCTGAAGCATATTCAGAATAGGCATCAGAATACGTTGTCGCCCCATTGACGACTAAACCGTCTTGAGAGGAATAAGTATAGGGACTGTTCTGCCAGGGAAGGGCAGGATGGAGTCGGACAAAGCCATCCACATGCCCACCGGCTTGATTTACTGTATCACAAGTAAGGGTAAGGGGATAAAATTCAAAGACAACCCTGGCTGCACCTGATCCAGCACCCGGGGCATTGGTTTTAATCACCGGGCTATCAGTGGCATCAATAGTGTAAATCATGTTATCCGAAATAGTTAATATGGTTTCCTCTACTCTGTAGCCGGCGAAACCAATAAAGCGGTTCAGGATACCGTCAGGAAGCTCCATGAGGTATGGGGTAGACTGCCAACCCTGGTCAGCCAACTGCACCATCCCTTTAATATGTTGACCGTTTTGATCCACTGTGTCAAAGGTGACTGATAAAAAGTGAAAGATAAAGTCAATAGTAGCTGCTTCCGGGCCGGGACCCGGCGCCGAAGTCATTTCACCATTCACCGTATAGGCTGTATTCTGCCAGATAGTTACCGTCGGGAGAATTGTTTTAAAAGAGGCGAAGACCTCAAAGGTAACGGTCCCTCCATTAACAATAAGCTCCGGCCAGAGATCAGTCGGCTGGTAAGTATAGGGAGCGAAATGATAGATATCAAAAGCGTCTATCCAAACCTCTCCATTTTCTATATGTTGGAAAGAACCATCCAGTGTATCACAGGTAACAGAAAGAGGCAGAAACTTGAAAACAACCTGGGCCGCACCTGTTCCAGCCCCGGATTGCACTGATTGAGTCACCGGGGTATCGGTGGCGTCAACGATATAAATATTGTTCTCAGTAACAGCAGTGATAACCTGTTCCTCGGTTCTGTAACCGCAAGATGCGCTGAAGATAGAGCTTACGCCGGCCGCTATCGTCAGGGTAAAGGGCGATGCCTGCCAATCCTGGCCGTATATCTTGACAAAGCCGTCAATATGTTGGCCATCCTGATTAATGGTATCGATAGTCAAGGTCAGGGTCGAAAAGATAAAATCTATTTTAGCTGCTCCAGCTCCTGCTCCCGGCCCCTCAGTTACTCCGTTATTGACTGTATAAGCTGTATCTTCCCAGACGGTTATCGTCTGAGTGACCATAGTGGCAAAGGCTGAGGCTTCGAAAGGAACCACACCCCCGTTGACGATTAATTCCGGATGGCTGTGCTGGGGAGTGTAAGTATAGGGTGTCGTCTGCCAGGTGGCATGGGAAGCCGGTCGAATAAAACCGTCTGCATGTTGTCCGGCATCATTAAATGTATCACAAGCAACTGAGAGGGGGAGGAACATAAAGGTAACTTGAGCGGTTCCGGGCACTGCTCCGCCGGCAGTGGTCATACTTACTGAAGCCCCCGTGGCATCAATAGGATAGATGGTACCCTCTTGAATAGTTACGGTTTGCTCTACGGTCCGGTAACCACTGAAGGCCGTAAAAATTGTGGAGGCGCCCTCAGGCATAGTCACTGTTGTCGGAGTGGCCTGCCAATCCTGGCCATACCTCTGAATAAACCCATCGATATGTTGACCATTCCGGTCAACTGTATCTAAATAGACGGTTAAAACAGTGAAGACAAAATCAATAGTCGCGGCGCCTGGGCCTGGTCCAGGTGCAGTGGTTGTTTCATCCCCCACCGTATAATCCGTATCTTGCCAGACCGGCACGGTTCGGGTGATGGTGGTAGATAAAGCCATTGCCTCAAAAGAAACCGTTCCGCCATTAACAATTAAATCCGGATGATTGTCCTGAGGAGTGTAGGTATACGGGGTGGCATACCAGGAGGCATAATAAGCCGTTCGCGCCCAACCCTCAATATGCTGGCCGGTTCCATTCACGGTATCAGTAGTTACAGAAAGCGGAAGAAACTGGAAGCTAACCTGGGCCAGCCCGCTTCCGGCTCCTGAGCCGCTGGTTTGTGTTACAGAAGTGTCAGTAGCATCAATAGTTACAATGGTATTATCCGAAATGGTTACGACTTGCTCCACGGTTCTAAACCCGGCAAAAGCAGTGCAGTAAGAGGTAGCTCCCTCCGGCAAAGTTATGGTATACGGGGAAGCCTGCCAGCCTTGGCCGTATATCTGGACATAGCCAGGGATATGCCGGCCGTTCTGATCCACGGTATTAATGGTGACACTCAGGTCTGCCGCCAGGGCAAAGTTAGGGCTGGCTGCATTTGTAAGAGCCAATAAAGCGGCTGCGAATAAAAAGGGTAATACTTTCTTCATTTGCATGTAATATCTCCTTGTTTTGGTTTACGCTCGATTTAGAAATCAGGCGTTTAATTTGGCCCCTTTTTTACTGTTTTCAAGACATTAGCCCCCCTCCTGTCTCTTAGCGTTGGCAAGATGTTCGATCTATCCCCCCCTTTCTAATTTCGGATTTCGGATTGCGGATTGCGGATTTCGGATTGAAAGTCAGGCATGGTTCAAAAAAACCGCTTTAGGGTAATATAGTTTGTAGTGGCAGAGCTTGCTCTGCTTTACGAAATAGGCAAAGCAAGCTTTGCCACTACCTCTCAAACATGCTACCCGAAGTTGAACCATGCCGAAAGTCACCATCCGCATTCCGCATTCGTAACATCTCAATAATTCATTGCGGATTTCGGATTTCGGATTGAAAGTCAGGCATGGTTCAAAAAAACCGCTTTAGGGTAATATAGTTTGTAGTGGCAGAGCTTGCTCTGCTTTACGAAATAGGCAAAGCAAGCTTTGCCACTACCTCTCAAACATGCTACCCGAAGTTGAACCATGCCGAAAGTCACCATCCGCATTCCGCATTCCGCAATCTGCATTCCGCATTCCGCATTCCGCAATCCGCAATCTAAAGTGCTCCTTTAAATATCCGTAAAGCAAATCTGGAGCCGGAAAAATATCCCCAGGGACTCCTTGAAGATAACTCATTTATCGCTATTCGTTTTAACGCAAAGAGATCACACCGGCTGTTATTTCCCCCTGCTTTGGTAGAACAAGCTGACTGAAAATTATCTTTCACTAATTTCTGGATCTTATACTCCACCTCGCCGGACGGATAGGCAAAATGGATAACCGGTGACTTTAGCCTGGCTTCAATAGCGGCCTTAGATTCGACAATCTCTTTGGCGGCCGTTTCAATAGGTACCTCTGTTAAAATGATATGCGACCTGGTATGGGCTCCAAAAGATATCCCTTTTCTCCTCATTTCAGCCACTTCTCCCCAGGACAACATAATGCGATCAGAGGCAGAGGCCGGCTTCTCTCTCGCCGCCCGCATATTATCTATAACTTCTTCTTTTACTGATTTTATCATAATCCTTAAAATAGATATCAACTTATTTATTACCTTCTTTCTGTCTTTACCCTGTTTAGCCTCAATCTCTAACAGGCATTTTTCCACTTCCTCCGGATAAACATCCGGCGGAACGCCACCATTCTCTTTTTCTAAAAGAAAATCTATCTCATCCCACCACAGCCGACGATTTGTTCCTATAAAATCGGTAGTCAGAAAAATAGCAGCCGGCAGGGAATATTTCTTTAAGACCGGAAAGGCTTGAGTGTAATTATCTCTATATCCGTCATCAAAGGTAAGAACTACCGCATCCTCCTTCAGGGGAGTCTCTCCTCTCAGGAAGGGTAAGGCCTCGTCTAAGGAAATAACCTTAAAATTTTCTCTAATGAAATTCATTTGCTGCTCAAAAACAGCCGGAGGAACCGCCATCTGCGGTCTGAAATAATCATCTACCACCCGATGGTAAGAAAGGATAATGATCCTGGGCTGACGAATCTTTCTGAGCAGATCAAATAGACGGGTATAGTAAAAACCGACTCCAATGAGCCATCTGATTATTTCGCTACAGGAAACTCTTTTTTTTTCTTGGGCCATCTTTCTTCCTTATTCTTTAAGATTATTAGTAGCAAAAACTATGCCAACTTCTCGGCTCGCAGCTTTTTTTTAGCGCAGCATAGCAGTAGAGACACGGCGGTATGCCCGCAACTCATTGTTTGTAAATGGGTTGTGCGTTGCGATTTTTTCTATGGACACGGACCACGGACCACGGAATTTGTCCGCAGTTTGTTGCCGGCCTAAATTTTTTCCTGCGGGAGGAGATGCCTTTGTAAAAGAAAATTACGCCGGTGAACAAGATGCCGGCGGTATAAGCCTTCCTAAATGTCAACGTATCCTCTTCAAATTTAATGGGTATCTGTTGTAAGTTGTAAGTTGTAAGTT
>JASEGY010001020.1 GCA_030019105.1 bacterium
CAACTACAACACCCAATTCGGTCAAGCACTATTGGCCCAAACGATGGACAAGGCCAAAAAGTAGGTGTAAGCCGATCTGGTTGTAGACTGGTCGAGGGCTTCTGCAGCGATGACCTCTTCAGTTTCCGGTCTTCCTTTGACAGCTACCTTTATGCCATCATTACCTTTCTCTACCAGAAAGGTAACTCTTTCACTTACATTGGCAAGTCGGCCACCGAGGAAAGGAAGACGTTTTACGTAATTTTCGGCATAGCAATTAGTTGTAAACTAATTATTTCCTCGGGCTGTCCTTCCCTCCACCAATGATGTCGAAAAGCTAATGCTTGAAAGAAATCGCAACTCGTAGAGCGCTTTGCCCGCTCAATATTCAAGCCCTCCCCGTATTGATGGACTGTTCCTTCAACCTATAGAGCTTCTTGAACTCCCTCATAAGAAAAACCTCTTTTCTTGTTGGCTTAAATTATACACCTTCCTGCCTGATGTTGCAATAACTATAGTGGTTAAGAAAAAGATTTTGGGGTTGGCTATCCTTTGGAGTTCAGG
>JASEGY010001021.1 GCA_030019105.1 bacterium
TAAAGAGGCGATGAGCAAGATAGAAGAAATTGTAGGAGTTAAGCGTAGCGAGACCCGAGTGTGTAAATTTTTAAAATCGATTGGAATAAAACGTCGTAAAGTAGGGATGGTACCTGGCATGAGCAAATGTAGAGGAACAGGAAGCGTTTAAAAAAAAGAGTTAGAACCGAGACTTAATGAAGCCAAAGCAGGGAAAAGAGCAGTTTTTTTGTAGATGCGGCTCACTTTGTATTGGCTCCTTTCCTTGGATATCTTTGGTCATTTACCCGAATTTTCATCAAAACCCCTGCTGGAAGGAATCGTTTTAATGTACTTGGTGCTCTTAATGCGATTACTCATGAACTGATTATGGTTACGAATGATACTTATATAAATGCTCAGAGTGTTTCTGAGCTTCTTTGGCAAATTTATCAGTTGAATTTGGGGATTCCTATCACTATGATTATGGATAACGCACGATATCAAAAATGCAAAATGGTTGCAGAATTGGCGGTATCTCTCAACATAGAACTTCTTTATTTGCCTGCTTATTCCCCTAACTTG
>JASEGY010001022.1 GCA_030019105.1 bacterium
GAACCCTGAACTTTGAACCCTTTGGCTCTTACCCTTAGATTTGAAGAAGATACGGTGATTTCTCCCACCTGGTGGTATGAATTCTCATTGGGTGAGGGTTCTTCAGGGGGTGAGGGTTCTTCAGGATTGGCAGCCTGGTCCTCTTTTTGGCTTCGGCGGGCATTGAGCCACTTCTTTTTGGTTTTACCTTCAGATGACTGGTAGTATTCAAGGCTTCGTTTCCTGGCGCTTTCCTTGCGATGAGCCTGCTTGCAGCCAAATGGACAGCCCAGGTCCTGGCGACCTGCATTTCGGGGGTGAGTGAGGAAAAATATCCGGCAATGCTTGCACCTGGTCAAGCATTTTCGTAAGTGAGGCTTGCTGCGAAGGATGGAACGAAGGACATAGTAATAGAGTAAAACCATGTCGCAAACATCGTCTTGTCGGTACCAGCCCGGATGAAATTGGAAAAAAGACTGGATTTCTACTATAAAAAAGCCAGGTTTTGTGATATAACGTGGATTTCGACACCCCTTTGGGAAAAATCTCGATTTTCTAAGTGC
>JASEGY010001023.1 GCA_030019105.1 bacterium
TCGTGATGTATGTTCGAACGCATTATCCAGAGACGTTTTTACCTAATCTCTTTCGACGTCTCCAACACGGACAGTGTTTGTGCTTCACACAGGGATGGGAGGTTGGCACGAACTAACACGCCATACTCATACACCCCAAAAGGTCGTCTGTACCTCGTAACTCCGTCATACCCCTCTTGGGAATACGCTATCTTTCTACGCATACGGATTGCTCCATTGTATGCGCATAGGTACAAACTTCTCTACGAGGATTTAGGCTCGCAGAGGTGGTATTTTCAACCACTCAGGTATTCCTTACTTCAAGGCACGCTACCCCCTGCAGATCAAGGACTGGCAGACAGACAACGGTTCAGAGAATCTTGGAGAATTCGATAAGACGCTGCAAAAAGCAGACATTCCCCATCTGTTTATCTATCCGAGGTGCCCTAAGATCAATAGCATCATTGAGCGATACAACAGAACCATTCAGGAGGAATTTATCGATAACAATCTGGACATTATCCATGATAAACCTCTATTTCACCAGAGTCTTGCAGAATATA
>JASEGY010001024.1 GCA_030019105.1 bacterium
TATTTCCCATTTCTTACTTCCTATTTTTAAATGGCCGAAACGATGATCATCGCCGAACACAGCCTACATCCGTTGTCCGTGGGTTGTTCCGCTACGCTGCAAAAAAAAGATCGAAAAATTTGGGCCAGAGGAGGATAATGACCTAAAGGTTTAGGCAAAATATGTCGATATGAATGACAAGAAAAGAAGATATCCAAATCCTATCATCGAAGCAAGAAAGGAAGCCCTCATGGATTTCGCAATCGAAGTATACCGGGATAAGGATGACACTTACATTGCCTCTTGTCCGAACTTAGAGATCTACAGTTATGGTCCTACGATTGATAGAGCTGTAAGTCGATTGAAGGATGTAGTTAGTTTTTACAGGGAATCGGCCAGGGAATTAGGAGTTAGCCTGGAAGACCTATGTACTGGCCCCAAAGGCAGTAATATCCCTCAAGAAAGCTACACTAACCTGGCAAAAGACAGGCTGCATTTACACTGAGACAGTATCCTCTTCAAAAGTCATGGTAGAACCCGTTCAGGTTGTCAGGTTCAGAGG
>JASEGY010001025.1 GCA_030019105.1 bacterium
TTCTTTTTTCAGCATAACCATTCCTTTCCTAAAGCATTTTCTTTGCCAGCCCATAAGGAACTAATTTTAGGCTACTTATAAACATGGTCATGGTGCCTAAACTTGGAGCAGAACTGGGGTCAGACCTCGAATTGAGAATTAAGACTTCTTAATCCTTCCTCGAAATCCATCTTTGCCCTGAATTTAAACCCCTTCTTCATCTTAATCACATCCAGACATCTCCTTGGCTGTCTATTGATTTCAAATATTTGCTTTAATTTCACCTTTGTCAGTATGGCAACATGGGGGATGTTGGTGCAGAAAGTGCTTGGCAGAAATATAGCCAGTTGGTTAAGCACTGCACCAACGTTCCCTAAATCCCCCTGAATTCCCCAAGGAAGGCATTTAATCTAAGTATCTATTCTCCCTTTTCAATCTGGAACCCCAATCTCAATCCTTGCTTGTAGGAGATGAGGCTAACATCTGCACCTGAGTCTACAAGCATCTCTGCCATAACCTTTTTCAGTGGGCCAATCAATAGGACATTAGCTATAGG
>JASEGY010001026.1 GCA_030019105.1 bacterium
AATAGAAGATGATATTACTTTTGCCTCACAGGAACTTAAGGAGGAACACCATGCCAAAACCGGTCTTAGTTGATACGAATGTTTGGGTTTCTGCACTTATTAATAACAGGTCTGAAATAACCGCTCAGCGAGCGGATAATTTCTCGCAGAGGCGCAAAGACGCAGAGAAGGGATGGTTCACTTTTGTTTGAAATCTTTAGGGTATATCTGCAATTCTAATTTTGGTTAGGGAATTGTCTGAAAAATAAACCGTCCCTAAAATTTCTTTGCGCCTTTGCGTCTTTGCGAGAGAATATTTCTTACGCCTTTGCGAGAGATAAAAGGAGGAAAAGGATGAAAATACTTATAGTTGACGATGAGGTGCATATAAGAAAGATAGTTGAACATAGTTTAAAAGCGGCAGGCTATGATGTCTTTTCTGCTCAAGATGGAGACGAGGCGATAAACATCATAGAAAAAGAGCCAATGGATTTAGTAATTACAGACCTGAACATGCCAAAAGTAACCGGTTATGAGCTAACTCTAAAATTGAA
>JASEGY010001027.1 GCA_030019105.1 bacterium
CCTGAGTTATTGAGAAAATACAAAATCGCAGATTATGCCCGCGTTGAGTATATCTACACGCAGTAAGTTTCGAGGGAGATGTTCATCGTTTCGGCTACCAGAGTGCTGAGTTGTCTGTTGTCTTGTCGGTTATGTCCCTTATGTCCTTTATGTCCTTTATGTCCCTTTTCCTCTCTGTCATCGTCGGAGAAGAAAGAGGTGAAAGTTATGAAATGTGCCACCTGTGATAGCCCAATGATACCTGGCGGTCTGGCTACACAAATCTATCGTCAGGGCGAAAGTGTGATCACCGTAACTGGTATTCCGGCGGTGGCTATCTGCTCCAAATGTGACAATGCCATCATCGAATGGGATGTGGCACAGCAGGTCGAGGATATGGTCCAGCCTTTGTTGAAATGGTCTAAGGGCCATTCCCTGCCAGACCCTGTAGTGAGTATCGCTTTTCCTTATCACGAACTGGCTGCGGCTTAGAGCAAGACAAAAAAAGGCAAGAAGCTACTTGAGCCTCTTGCCTAAAGGGTACCACAGAGCA
>JASEGY010001028.1 GCA_030019105.1 bacterium
AACCGCAATATACCTCATAGCCTTTATTGATAAACATCTTAAGCCAGGCAGGGTTTAAAAGGTGATCCGGAAGGAATGAGGATAGAGATTACAGGCCATACCTGCGACCTCGGTCCGAAGGGATATAACCGGAGGCTTTCGGAAGAGAGGGCTGAGAGTGTCGCCCGGTATTTAAAGGGACATTTTTCTATTGACCCTGAAGCCATCAGGATAGTAGGTATGGGTGAAGAGAGCCCACTCCTTCCCAACAAAGACAATTATGCCCGAACCTTAAACAGGAGGGTTGAGGTGAAGATAATAAGGTATAGTGGTTAAGAAAAAGATTTTGGGGTTAGTTTCACTACAATACTGCCCTGAAAGGGCATAATATGATAGCCCAGGGCAACGCCCTGGGGACAGGTGATATAAAAGAGAACCAGCCCTGAAAGGGCGGCATAACCTCTCCCAATACATTCTATTTCGCCCTTTCAGGGCTCATTGGTTTTTCTTCCTCTGTTCCCAGGGCGCTGCCCTGGGCTATAATATCCTGCCC
>JASEGY010001029.1 GCA_030019105.1 bacterium
CAGAGAGAATCACTGGTCGTTCTCGGTACGCACGTCACCCTGGAAACAGGCACCGGATGCGTTCATACGGCCCCCGGACACGGGCGCGAGGACTTTGACATCGGCACGGCCTACGGTCTGGAACCTTATTCGCCGGTGGACGACAATGGCTGTTTTACCGAAGAAGTGGCGGACTTTGCCGGCCGTTTCGTATTTGCAGCGGATGCCGGCATCATCGGCAGGCTTGGCGAAACCGGTGCGCTTCTGGCATCAGGCACCATCTCCCATTCCTACCCCCATTGCTGGCGATGCAAAAAACCGGTGATTTTCAGGGCGACGCCGCAGTGGTTTATTTCCATGGAAAAGACGGGACTCCGTCAAAAGGCACTGACCGCCATCGACACGGTCACCTGGATACCCTCCTGGGGCCGGGACCGGATTTATGGGATGATCGAAAAGCGGCCCGACTGGTGCGTCTCCCGTCAGCGCTCGTGGGGGGTTCCCATCACGGTTTTTTACTGCCGGGACTGTGCCAAAACGATCATGACCCCTG
>JASEGY010000102.1 GCA_030019105.1 bacterium
GACCATGTTGTGTGGCAAGGCAGTTAGCGATTACATGGATGTTCTCATCTGTTGTACCGTCGCATCCGTATCCTTGAATGTAGGGGCGCAAAGAAACCTGCCACCACTTTAGGAGACTCAGGAAGTCTTTCGAATGGCCTCTTTTTATCTCCCTGTCAAGGAAAAAGTTGAGGAATAGTCGAGGGAAATAATGTAATGACCCGATCGATATCCTCTTTCGAATGCGTTGCCATCAGGGTCAGGCGAAGTCTGGATGTCCACTTAGGAACTGATGGAGGCCGAATGGGAAGGACAAGGATACCGGCCTGATAAAGTTTGGCGGCAGCCCCCATTGTAGTTTGGACATCCCCCAGGATAATAGGAATAATGGGGGTCTCACTTGTGCCCAGATTAAGGCCGGCTGCCCTGAGCTGCTGTCTGAGATAGTTCGTATTCTCCCACAGTCTCTCGATAATATCCGGCTGTTCCCTGATTACCCTCAGCGCAGCTAAGGCCGAAGCTGCCGTAGAAGGGGGAAGGGCCGTCGAATAGATGTACGACCTGGCCTTATTTCTCAGATATTCGATCAAGGTTTTAGAGCCGGCCGCAAACCCTCCCGCCGCTGCCAAGGCCTTGGAAAGGGTGCCCATCCGGATATCTATCTTATCCTCAAGCCCAAAATGAGAGGCAGTGCCTCTGCCTCCTTTCCCAATAACCCCGGTTGCATGGGCATCGTCAACCATCACCAGGCAATCATATCTTTCGGCTAATTCCGTTATCTCAGGAAGGGGGGCAATGTCGCCGTCCATACTGAATATCCCGTCAGTTACGATAAGACGCCGGCGTATCTTCTCAATAACTTGGGGCTCAGAAACCAGGTTTCTTGAAGAAACCTGGTTTCTACCCGCAAGTGCCCCGAAATATTGAGAAGATACACGTCGGCCGTGTGCGGACTCCGACTCCTTATGCAGGATTCTTTCTAATGCCCCCGCATCTCGGTGGGGATAAACCCTGATTTTAGCCCCACTTAACCTTGCCCCATCAATCAGGCTGGCGTGGTTTAATTTATCTAAAAGAATGAGATCACCCTTTCCAACCAGGCTGGTGATAATTCCTATGTTAGCCGCATAACCTGAAGGAAACAAGATGGCCGCTTCAGTGCCTTTAAAGGCGGCAATCTCTTCTTCTAATTCTCGATGAAGGGTGTATGTGCCGGAAATAAGGGGAGAAGCGCCACTGCCGGTCCCAAATCGTTCTATGGCCTCCTTAGCGGCCTCCCTGACTTTAGGATGATGGGTTAAGCCCAGATAATTATTGGAGCAGAAAAGAAGCAGTTCCCTCCCCTTGGTCTTAACTAAATGAGGGGCCGGATGTTCTTCCACAACTTTTACTCGTCTTAATAATCCCTCTTCCTCCAGATTTCTTAGTTCTTGTGCCAGTTCAGTTTCTATAATCATCTGTCGCATAGAAGGATATAAAAGACATAAAGGACATAAAGGACATAAAGGACGTAAAGGACATAAAGGACATAAAGGACGTAAAGGACGTAAAGGACGTAAAGGACGCAGAAGGAGATACAGATTATTTAATCTCTGCGAACTCCGCGGAATCTCTGCGTTCTGCAGCGTTAAAAAAAAGCTGATCGCACAGGTCGCTTTAAAGCCTATCCCAAAACCTATTTGGGGGGTAGCCGCAACCTTATAGGTTGCGCAGGCTAAAGCCTGCGACTACCAGTTGGGGGGTAGCCGTAACCTTTAGGTTGCGCAGGCTAAAGCCTGCGACTACCAGTTGGGGTAGCCGCAACCTTTAGGTTGCGCAGGCTAAAGCCTGCGACTACTACACGTCGGCGGAAGTTCCCCCTCGGTTTGAGGAGCCTGAGAAACCAGGTTTTTTCAAAAAACCTGGTTTCTGAAACTGGCGGGGAACTTCCGCCGACGTGTACCAGTTTTGGGATAGACTCTTATTTCATCACAATCATCCGCTTAGTTAGAATGCGATTGCCTGCCTGGAGTTGGTATAGATAGACGCCGGAAGCCGCTTCTTCTCCGGAGATGTTTCGGCCGTCCCAGTAGGCAGCCCTGTCTTTGGACATGTAACTTCCGGCCACAAGCTCTCCGAGAGGCAATTCCCTGACCAATCTGCCGGAAAGATCATAGATTCGAATACGAACTTCTGCCTCCCTTTCCAGGGCAAAGGGTATCCAGGTCTCCGGATTGATTGGGTTGGGGTAATTCTGAAGCAAAGTAGTGGCAGAAGGGATAGTCGCGGCCAGGCCCTGCTGAATTAAAGAGCCCAGGAATTCCCTGATTTCCCGGATGGCCTCCTGGTTGGATGAAGCGCCTTCTAAGGCTTGATACATGGCCCGATAAGCCGCCAGATGACTGGAATGGTCTATCCCTTCAGTCCCCTGGTCCACCTCGAAACTCGACGACCCGCAAGACCGAGCCGGTCTGGCAGCGGGTGCCCCGAACTCAAAACTCTTTTCCGGCGCTGAACTGCTTCCATTATGTCTCTTATGCCAGTTTAGCCCCAGGACAAGGACATCAGACGCATTCACTGTTCCATCCCCATTGGCATCGGCATAAATAGCCGCGGTCGGAGTCCAGGAAAGCACCCTTTGACCAATCCAGGAAATTGAGGCATCAGACCGGGCCGAACCGGTGTTGTTCCAGTAAAGGCCAATGGGCAGGACATCCCTGGCATCAACATAGCCGTCGTTATTTGTATCTCCCGGCCAAACAGTCAGATACTGAACTAATCCCGAACCGGTAATGATCTGACTGGCCGAAGTAGTTAGCCCGTAGGAACTATTGTTGCTGTCCTTAGCCACGACATCGCTGAAAGTGAGGTCAATGGTTGTTCCCTGGGTAAGGGTAGAGGAAAGTTCAAAGGTAATCTTGGCCACTGTTCCTTGCCCGTTGGCCCCCTTGGTGTAATTCGTCCCCTTTCGGCTAATCCCCACTTCTAAGTTTCCGTTATCTACCTGCCAGGTAGGCCCCACTAAGCTGGAGGCATTCTTACCCGCACCGATGAGGAAATCTCCGGCCTCAACATCAACCACGCTGAGGTAGCTGCTATCTAAAAAATTCACCTTAATGAAAAGGCCGAACATATCATTTGCCGGGAAAGCAGCGCTCCCGACTTCTACTTTAACCTCAATTTGAGCGCCCGGCGTTACCGTGTAGGAAGCCTGATCAAATCTAAGGGGAATATTGGTGCTTGGGGCAGCGACGGTAACTGTCACCTGGTCAGAGAGGCTGTTGTTGCCGCCGTCCCTGACTACTAAGGAAAAGAGATAAGCTCCTACTGTTGTCGGAGTAAAGGTCGGCCGGGCAACATTAGTTAAGGTCACTGGCGCAGGATTGCCGGCAGCCGACGTCCAGATATATGTCAGGGCATCACCTTCCGGATCAGAACTTCCGGTCCCATCCAACATAACCAGCGAACCAACCGAGACGGTCTGGTCCGGCCCGGCATTGGCCGCAGGCAATTGACTCACTGTCCGCCAGGAGCTATAATCTACATAATCACTCACCTCATTCCCCAATCCAGCCGGATTATATCCTGGCCCCACTAAGGAGGAATCCTTTGGCCCGGCAAGATTACCCCACCAGTTGTTCCGGGCGTTGATGATAATTGAATTATCGGTATTTAACACCCCAAAATTATTCCCATAGATATCAGATCCGCTCAGGGTGGGTCTGGAAGATGCCCCTGTTAAGAGGCCAAGATTATTACTGGCCATGGTGACTCCGGTAATAGTTGGTGAAGCCCCCAGGTTACAGTTTATGGCCGTCAGACAATTGGTAAACTGGCTTTGCTTTATGGCCGGTGAAGAAGAGACACAATTAAGCCCCACACTGGCATATCTTATCAAGACATATTCAAAGGCGGAAGAATCCGAGCTCTGATTCAGGGTAATCTCTCCCCAATTGCCCTTAGCCGGTGAAGTGGTTGATCCATCGTTGTTGGTATCACCCCCGGCTTCATCATCGAGCCGCGAGGTGAAGGTGATCATTGAACTTGAACTGCCCATGGCCGTTATCCAACCATTGACATTAATGGATCCGACAACCTTGATGATCACCCCGGGATCAATCTTCCATTCAGCAGTGTCTTTAACGATCAGGCCCTCGGTAATCAGGAAAGGCGCCCCCGTATCAGACCAGGTAACATTGGCAGCTATACCCGCATTCGCAACCACCTCCTGAATGCGGATGGCGTTATAGGTATTCCCGGTCATGATATTACCGCTCAGGCGGCCGGCATTATCAGCCGTAATAAGAATGGGATAATTATTGTTGTTATTGACGATCCGGTTGTTGGTGATGGTTGGTTTGGCCGCATCAGAACCAAAGGTAGTAATTATCCCCCCCTCTAAGGAATGGGGATCAAAGCCGCCATTATTCTGCATGGTATTTCCGGTAATGACCGGTGATGACCCATTTTCACAACCAATAGCCCGATAGGCGTTATCTTTAAAAACAGATCGTTGAATGGTCGGAGAGGAGGCATTAAGTTTTAGACCGTACTTAGAATAACGGAAGATGCAGTAGTCGAAAGTACCCGAAGCATCATCCAGATAGACAAACTGCCAATCGCCCATCTGACCGGTAGTGGCCCCATCATAATTAGTATCCCCGCCGGCAGTATCATCCTGGTAGGAAGTGAAGATAACGCTGTTATTGGCGGTATCTGTTCCCTGGGCGATGATAGTCCCCTTAACGGTCAGGTCCTGCCCAATCTTGGCCACTACTCCGGGTTTAATAGACAAGCTCACTCCGGGATCAATACTCACCCACTCAAAATAAATCGGGACCGGAATATTATCAGCGTTGTTCCAGTTCCTGTACCAGGTTGTATCCTTGCTGTGCTTGGATTCAGTCAAATGGATGCCATTATGTTTATTCCCTGAGATATCATTGTCTTTGATCACATAGCTCCCAATAGAATCAGCTAAAGAATGCTTGCCTTTGACTATGGCCCAGCCCCGGTTATTTTTGATCCGGTTATTGGCGATCGTCTCCGAAGGGGAGGCGTTGGTATTTATCCCCCCTGAGGTATTAGCTGAGATAGTGCAGCCGTTGATGTTGAAGTTAGTGGTATTACCCAGCCAGGGATCGCCCAGATTTTCGATCCCCCAGTCTTTATTCCAGGTGATGGTGCAGGTATCTACATTAAGGGTTCCGCTCGGCACTTCAAAGAGGATACCGCTCGACTCATTCTCTGTAATAGTGCAGGAGCTAATCCTCGGATGGGAATTGCCCTGGGCATAGATTCCGTAACCGCAGCTTTTGGCAATTCGGGAGTTAGAAATAGTCGGTGAGGCTGATCTAATCTCCACCGCATCTTGCTTTAAGCCGTTTTGAGAACCGGCATACAGGATGTCACAGTAATTCAGAACCGATGAATCATTGCTCTGGTCAGCGAAGACAATGCCCCGCCAATCACACGCCTGTGGGGTATCAGCATTTGAGGTAAAGGTAATTCTATGGCTCGATGTCCCTGAGGCATTCAAGAGTCCCTTGACTAACAGGCTTATATTTTCACCCGTCTTAAATTTGATAACCACGCCGGGTTCGATGGTCAGGGTGGCCGAGTCATTGATAATTAAATCATCTTCAGATACGTAGGGACTATTGGCTAAGGTCCAGGTATCGGATTCGGCAATAGCCAGGGAGCTAATCTGCCCGTTTATTCGATTCAGATAAGTAGGGGAAATAGTAACACTCCAGGTGGCGCTCCACTCGGTGGGATTACCGGCCCCATCCTGGGCCCTGACCCGCCAATAGTATGTCTTGCCGACCACCAGGGCGCTGCTCACCGTGTAAGAAGTATCGGAATAGTTGGATACTTCTATCTCAGGGGTGGTCAGGGTGCTGTCTCCCAGGTCAATCCGGAGGGTATAAGTGACCCCGGAGGTGTCGGCCGCGTCAGACCAGCGGAAGGTGGGATAGGCATTAGATGTTCCACTATTAGCCGGTAAAATAAGGGCCGGACCACTGGGGGTAGTTGTATCCACCTTGAACTGAACGGTCTCACTCCAGTTGGTATTATTGTGCGCCGCATCTTCACCTTGAACCCGCCAGTAATAAATCCCTTCGCTCATAACCGTCATGTGGGTGTAAGAGGTGGAGGTAGTAGTAAATATCTCAGGGGATGAGAAACTACCATTATCATCGATCTGAAGGGTGTAAGTAATAGGCGGAGATATTCCCTCCGTAACCGCGGTCCACTCAAAGGTAGGTGTGCTGTCGCTTATAGAGCTCAGATGAGTGGGAGTAATCGCTTTAGGGAAGCTAAAATCACCCCCTGTCTGAGTATCAATGATCACGATCCGGGTTCCGGTACTCCAGTTGCCGGCATTGCCGGCCTGATCAGTGGCCTTGACCCGCCAGTAATAGCTTTTATTCGACAGTGCTTCCGTAACCGTATAGCTGGAAAGGGTTAAAGTTTTATTTATCTCTGGTGAAGAAAAGTCGTTGTTATCGTCTACCTGGAGGGTATAGGTAGCTCCGGCCTCATCTGACCAATTAAATATCAAGGTTGAAGTGTCAGGGTTGACCACTGCTCCATTCGCTGGGGCAACTAATGTTGGAGCCGAGGGGACGGTAGTATCCACCACGAAGGCCCGGCCGTTACTGAAGCTGGATTCATTACCTGCATAATCAGTGGCTGAAATCCTCCAGTAGTAAGTCCCATCAGGGAAGGAAATATTGTAGCTATTGAACATAGGATCAGAGAAGTATTCCGGGTGATACCAGGTGGAATTTCCGGCATACGGATAGTTAGTATAGACACTGTATGTGTTAGCGAAATCAGAGACCTTGGAGAATTGGATGGTATAATAAATGGTATCAAAGGTTAAGGCCCCGGCCGTAACCGAGTCGGTCACCGCAGGCCAGGAGAACCAGGGCATACTCTCTTTAAGATAGGCCCCATCAGCCGGTGATGTCAAGTAGGGGGCATCCGGGGCAGTGGTATCTACCGTAACCGAACCGGGGGATTCGTTGGATTGCCTCCAATTCCCGATATTTCCGGCTGCATCCCTGGCCCTTACCCGCCAATAGTAGGTCCCTTCGGACAGAACCGGACTGGGGGTGTAAGAAGTAGTC
The DNA here is from genome assembly GCA_030019105.1 of bacterium. Classification (GTDB taxonomy): domain Bacteria; phylum UBA9089; class JASEGY01; order JASEGY01; family JASEGY01; genus JASEGY01. Next base: position 7,095 of record JASEGY010000102.1, read on the forward strand.
GGTATCGTGGGACTAATCCCGGAGATGCTTCGAACCGGGGACGAAAAGTCCGGATCATCGTCTATCTGCAAGTCATAGCTGTCTGCGCCGGTGACTGCCTGCCAGGTAAAGGTCGGATTACTGCCTACGACCACATTCGTTCCTGGCGGAGGATTAGTCAGGGTGGGAGAATCAGGCGCAGTGGTGTCAATAGTCAGGGAGAATTTATTGTTCCCTTCACTCTCGTTGCCGGCCGCATCCGTAGCCATTGCCCGCCAGTAGTAAACCCCATCCGGGAGGGCCTGATAGGCATACAAGGTATAGGTAGAAGCAGCCAGGTCATTCGCTTCTAAGACAACAGGCGCGAAGGCATTATTTTCAGCTATCTGCAAGCGGCAGCTTATTACTGATTCGCCCCCATTCACATCATCCCAATTAAAGGCGGGAGTATTATCATTGGTTACTGTCCCGTGAGACGGACTGACTAAGACAGGGTCAGTCGGGGCGGTGGTATCAAATTTGGTCTGCCAGATGGCGCTTGGCCCTACATTTCCGGCCCGGTCAAAGGCCTTCACCTGCCAGTAATAGGTGGTTCCTTCCCCAAAGCCTGTTCCGGAATATTGAAAATAAGAGAGAGGAGGTGAGCCGGTCAGGGTATCATAAATGATCCAACCAGTAGTCAGATTAATTCCGTCGGTGTCGGCGACAATGCTGTAATAGCTCAGGTTCTCATCAGTTACATCCTCCCAGTCAAAGATGGGGGTGGTATCATTAGTGGTCGATCCGTTAGTTGGAGAAACAAGAACCGGCTGGGAGGGGGCGACAGTATCGATGACCAGAAGCCATTCAGCGCTCCAACCACTCCCATTCCCGGCCGCATCGTAGGCCTTGATCCGCCACAGGTAAGACCCATCAAGGAGGCTGAGGCTGTAAGTAGTTCCGGTAATGCCGGTTATGACCTCGACCGGGGTGGTGAATCCAGTCGCTATTTCAGCCATCTGAAGGGTATAAGTTTGGTTGCCGGTGTTGCTCATGTCATCGGTATCAGTTGCGGCATACCACTCGAAGGTGGGCGACGGATCAATAGAATAACTTCCGGAGACCGGAGACTTGAGGGTGGACGCGGAGGGGGCATTGATGTCAATAAATACCTTCCAGACCGTGGAAGCAGTAGTATTGCCCGCATTGTCAACGGCAATTACCCGCCACCAGGCAGTGGTGTCGCCAGTGCCTCCCCAATTGTGGGTTGATTCAAGTTGGGAAGCAGTCAAGCCGGATTTATTCAGCTCCGGGCTGCTAATGGTTGAATCCGTGTTATCTGCCTGAATGGTGTAAGTTAACTGAGGTTCAGGATCATTCCAGTCAAAGAACGGCGTAGGGTCGTTGGTATAGCTATTGTTGGATGGTGAAATAAGGGTAACTGCCGCCGGGGCAGCAGTATCTATGATCACCTTCCGATGAATACTCCAGTTTCCCAACCGGTGGGAGGTATTCACTGCCCTGACGCGCCACCAGTAAGTCCTGTCAGGTAAAGTAACCGTTGGCTGGTAGAAGGTATTGGTTGGAGTGGCATCAATGAGGGTATCATCAGAGTCAGGGATGGAGAAACTTTCATCCTGGTCGATCTGTATCTGATAATAGGAAATATCAGACTGACCGTTCCAGCTAAAGAACGGAGTTGAGGTGTCTTTATATGCTCCATCCGCAGGGGTAAAAAGGGTCGGTGGGTTTGGCCCCTCCGTTGAAATTGGTTCGATGATGAATGTGCTTACTTTGCTCCAGTTACTGACACATCCCACATTGCACTTCACCCTCCAGAACCAGGTGCCCTCAGCCAGATCAACCGGCAGGTTGTAAGGTGAAGTAGTGGTATCAGACGAATGCCAGGGAGAGGTAAAGGTGTTGTGAGTAGATATTTGAAAAGAATAAGTATCAGCCGAATTATCGGTTACCTTTTCCCAGGCAAAGCTCGGCCTGAGGTTATTGGTAATTGAATCATTGGGCAAAGAAATGAGCTCGGGTCCCCGCACCCTGATAGTCCAGACATTGCTGGCAAAGGCCGCATGTGACCAATTGCTCTGAACCCCGGTATCGGCCCCGTCAGAGGCCCTGACCCGCCAGTAATATGTCCCGTTTTTGCCAATGTAAATAGTGCAGGAATTGGTGGTAGAGACAGTGGTCGTATCCGGGGAAGTAAAATTAGAGGCATCGTCTAATTGGATGGTATAGGTGTCTGCCCCGGCATTTTCCCAGAGGAAGGTAACCACGTTACTCACGGTGTCACTTTCGCTCAATGGGGTGAGGAGCTTAGGTGGATAAAGATAAAATTCCCACGGCCCAGCCCAGCCACTGTCCCAGGAAGGCAGGGTGTTTTTAACGGCCCTGACCCGCCAGTAGAAAGTTGTCCGCACGCCGTCTCCACCCAGGTAAGTGCTGGAGATAGTATAATTGGTATCACTGGTCTCGACTGCCTTTAGCAAAGGATCAAAGGAGGGATTATCCGCCAGTTCCAGGAAATAGCCGGTGGCATTGGAGACCCCGTTCCAACTGAAGGTAGGCCGGGCATCATAGATGGCGGTCTCATCCGCCGGTGAGGGATTGGCTGGCATCCCCTGGGCCAAAACCAATTTGCTCATAAGTAGAATGAAGATGATAATAAGGCCAATCGTGCTTGTTTTTTTCATAATCTTTACCCCATTTTATAGATTTCGGAATGTGGATTTCGGATTGCGGATTTCGGCCTTGTTCAGCGTTTGGGCCGCCAGGCCGGCTCGGCCCAGTCGGGATAGAGTCCATAGTCCATAACGTCCACAAAGTCCATAGTCCACTAAAAAAAGCCACGGACTATCAAGAGACATTTTTCAGCTAAGTGGCTTACTCATCCGTGGTAAATGTCTGCCTATCCGTGGCTTGTGAAGAGGTGATTAATTAGTATCCTCTTCAAATTTAATGGGTATCTGTTGTAAGTTGTAGGTTGTAAGTTGTA
>JASEGY010001030.1 GCA_030019105.1 bacterium
TTCGGATTTTAGGCTTTAGCCTTTCATAATGAAATCCTAAAGGATTAACTCCTGATTGTGGATAGCGTCACCACCTTTAGCTTTTATGAAGGCTATTGATTTAAAATGATAATTTTGCAATGATAAATTTAAAATGAGTTTTTCTCCGTGTCTCCGTGGTGAATTCAACAGTTAAGGCATCATTCACTGAATGAATAGATTTGGGGCTGAAAAATAAGACAGGGTCGGATAATTTAGTTAGAAAAAGAGAGTATTTGGCTCTGGTATAAAGCTATATCCGCTGAATCGACTTATATTAAATTAAAGATACTTTTTGTTTCCGCCGAAAAAGGTATTACGAACTGTGAAATTGACCCCTGTTGGTTATCCTGCCGGCAGGGTGAATATTTTTTCTTCAGAGTTCATTCACTGAATGAACTATTCTTGGCGGCCTTGTTCATCGTTTCGGCCAATAGTGCTTGACCAAATTGGGTGTTGTATAGACTTCATGAAAAAGATTTTGGGGTTGGTTATCCTTTGGAGTTTAGGC
>JASEGY010001031.1 GCA_030019105.1 bacterium
AGGGTGCAATGTGTCCCAGCCGAAGAAGTGATGAAGAAGGTCAGAGCCAGATTGAACAAATAATTTTAGATTATCATCCTGACGCAATCGATGAACTCATTGACGCTGCTCAGTTCTACGAATCACGGCAAGCTGCTTTGGGTTACAGATTCCTTGATGCTGTCGATGCAGCTTTGGAAACCATCAAGAAAAATCCGTTAATATGGCGTGCAGACGAATTGGGAAGACGAAAATGCCGTGTAAAGAAATTCCCATATCTTCTCATATATAAAATGAGTAATAAGTTTGCCTATATCTTGGCTGTCTCATACAAGCAGAAAACCAGATTATTGGAAATCAAGAGATACTAAGGGAAGAAAGAGGTGCTTCCCATATTTCTGAAATGATCTAGTTCGGTAAGTCAAAGGAAAATAAAAAAGACGGCGGAGTATAGTTTTTTTAACAAAACATTGAAGCAGACTAAAGCTGCTTAATTCATCGTTAGTGGCTGTAACTCGATGTTCAAGTTTTTACTGATGACCAAGCAAGG
>JASEGY010001032.1 GCA_030019105.1 bacterium
TCGGATAAAAGCTACCCCGGGGATAACAGCTTGGTAGGGCCCGAGAGTTCTTATCGACGGCCCTGTTCGAGACCTCGATGTCGGCTCATCACATCCTGGGGCTGAAGAAGGTCCCAAGGGTTTGGCTGTTCGCCAATTAAAGTGGTACGCGAGCTGGGTTCAAACCGTCGCAAGACAGGTTGGTCCCTTTCTACTGTAGGCGTCGAGTTTTGAGGGGATTTCGAAGTAGTACGAGAGGACCCTTCGGAGTCAACCTCTGGTGTACCAGTTGTCCTGCCAAGGGCATTGCTGGGTAGCTATGTTGATTCAAGATAAGCGCTGAAAGCATATAAGCGCGAAGCTGACCCCAAGATTAGAACTCATAGATCCCTCGGAGATCACGAGGTTGATAGGCTCCAGGTGTAAATACAGTAATGTATGTTTCTTTATTATTGAATGTTTTACATTTAATAATAAGATAAGCCAAGGAGTACTAATTGATCAAATAATTTAATTAATCGCTATTCTGCTTCAAAAATTTTTTGACCAG
>JASEGY010001033.1 GCA_030019105.1 bacterium
AAATCCTGCAAAGGTGGCGTGATCCATGACTTTAGGTAATGTTGTTAATCACGTCATCACCTATTAGTTCGTTTCAGGAAAAGTAAGTGCTCAAGCCATTTATTAGCCACGAATGAACACGAATTACCACGAATGAACACGAATTATCTTTCTATCAGTTTGCCACAGAACCTCACGGAATTACACAGGATTTATCTGTGATATTTCGTGGATATCTAATGAGACAATGCCTTCAATATTCAATAAATTCTTCTCTAAATCTAGAGAGATCAATAGTTTCCTTTTTTAGATTAAGGTTGATATTCCAAACTTGCATATCAGTAGCTCCAAATAACAATCTTATTTCTTCGCCCTTTTCATCTATTCCAAGCTCTTCGATGACATTCGAGGTGATGTAAAAGGGATGTCCTTTTATGCTTCCCTGAACGACACAGTATTCGCTTATTACTTGTGTTTTGCCACCGAGCGCTGTCTTAAATCGTGGATTTCGACAGGGCGCTATCGGTTTTGTCTATTTTTTAAGCTTAG
>JASEGY010001034.1 GCA_030019105.1 bacterium
TCAAACCAGGCTAATCCCAAGCCCTTTACAAATATTAACCATTTCACTACCTTTTTGCAAGGTGATAAATATCTTTTGTGGATTTATAATGGAAAATTTCATCTTTGCCACCTCTACCTTGTCATTAAACCGCAAGAGATCATCTGGCTCACCATAAGATTTTATCTCAAAGACAATTGACTCTGAATTATGGGCATAAAGGTCTATCTCGTATTCCCTTCCTTTTGGCCCAATCTTACCTTCATCATCCACAAACTTCTTTCTTAAGGTAATATTTTCTGGTTTTATATCCCTTCTATTTAAGGCAACCCTTAAAGTTCCAGCAATCACATCCTCTAAGTTTCTACCAGCTCTTCCTTGAAGGTTGCCAACAAGTCTGCCTACCCAATCTTTTTGATCCTCAAATCGGTTGTCCATTGCTTCAAACCGGTTGTCCATTGCTTCAAATCGCTTGTCCATTGCTTCGAATCGCTTGTCCATTGCTTCGAATCTGTTGTTCATCTCCTTTGTCAGTTCCTCAAACCGCTT
>JASEGY010001035.1 GCA_030019105.1 bacterium
GGCTAATTTTGTGACAAAGGCATCCACTCCCCCTGTATCGGTCTGATAGGAGCTTACGGTGGGAAAGTCAGAGGAGACACCCGATCAAGAGGCTCTCCTGCTTCGACACGTTGCAGCAAGCGTTCCAGACGTTGGGCTTTCTTACACACGGTTGGGGTATGGATCATCGGGACCTCCTTGATAATGACAGTAAAATCGGAAGTGCAAGCACGTCCAATAATATTATCGTAAATGTCCCAGCAAAGCTTTAACCTGTTAAGAAAGAGTCTCAGATTGTTCTTTCAGGGGATATGGAGCCCACATTTCAGCCCGCTTGCCAATTTCGACGATGTTCATCGTTTCGGCCAGTTGGGAAATACTCTCGTTTCTACGCTCTGCGTAGGAACGCTTCACAGCCGCTCGGCGGCAGGTGGTTACGCTTCCACGCAGAGCGTGGGAGCGAGGTAGTAATTTTGTGAGTGGCCGAAACGATGAACAAGGCCCCAATTTCCAATTATGCAATTATCAAAGAGCGTTCAAAGGTGATG
>JASEGY010001036.1 GCA_030019105.1 bacterium
CCGGGAAGGAGCCAGGGAGATGAATGTGCCGTTGAATTAACTCGACGACCCGCAAGACCGAGCCAGTCCGGTAGCGGGTGCCCCGAACTCGAAACCCGAAACTCGGAAAAAGGAACTCGACGACCCGCAAGACCGAGCCGGTCCGGCAGCGGGTGCCCCGAACTCGAAACTCGAAACCTGGAGTGGGTGAAGAAGACCCTTCCAAGGTCAAGGCTCTGGGCTATTCAGACACCACAGGCTTTTAAACGGGAGTTGCTTGAGATGGCCTTTAAACAGGCTTATGCTGATGGATTTTATGGAACCGATGAGGCCTCTTTGCTGGAGCGTATTGGCATACCTGTCCGATTGGTTCCTGGCTCGGATGAAAATATAAAGATTACGACGCCTAAAGATTTAGTTTTAGCAGAAGTTATTTTGAAAAAATAGGCTCTACGCGGATTCGTGGGGTAAAACTTTCAACCTCTGCGGTTAGAGGTGCTCATCCGCTACTACTTTGATTATGAAAATCTAATAGCACACGGATAACA
>JASEGY010001037.1 GCA_030019105.1 bacterium
GCTCATTCGCTTATTAGATCATCCGCTCATATTCGTCGTGGGTACCGCTCCAAACCCAAATGAAGCCCGCGCTATCTTTTACCGCAAGCGCCCTGTGATTGATTCCAGCTCGAACTGACCAAAACCTCCCAACTTTCTTGATAATGAAGAGAGGGATGCGAAGGGTCCTTCTTCAGCAATTCAAAATTCTTTCTCGCTGTCCTTTGGACAACTCCTGGAAGATCGTCGAAGCATTTCCAGAAACGGCGTGTTGTCCGATGCATTTAGAGTTCCTTCAAGCGCCCCTTAGCTTTTTCATCAAAGGCTTCCTTGATCAGAAAATCCAACTTTCCCGCTTCTGAATCTGCCTCAATCTGCTTATCCCATTGTTCCCACTCTCTCTCTGAGAACCACTGTCGCAGCTGAAAATATTCTTCTCGAGGGAGAGATTCTATTACGGCTTGAATTTCCTGTACTTTTGTCACGTTTGTCTCCTATACGCTCTGTATGGCCTGACACAACGAGCAGTGCTGTTCCAGCAGTTCAAC
>JASEGY010001038.1 GCA_030019105.1 bacterium
TAAAGCCCTGCGAGGTCATGTGGGAATCTGATCTCGAGTATCAGCTCCTGGATAAACTTCAGGAATTTCTTCTGGAACTGGGCCACGGATTCTGCTTCGAGGCACGTCAGAAGCGGATCCTGATCGGTGATACGCACGGTTTCGTTGACCTGGCTTTCTACCACCGCATCCTTAAATGCCATGTGCTGGTGGAGTTGAAGATCGAGTCCTTTAATCATGAAAACCTTGGCCAGCTCAACACCTATGTAAGCTGGTACCGGAAAAACATGATGGCCATTGGCGACAATCCACCGGTGGGCATCCTGCTGTGCACGCAAAAAGACCATGCCCTGGTGGAGTATGCCCTGGCAGGCATGGACAACCACATGTTCGTCTCCAAGTAAGTACCAGCTTGAACTGCCCAAGAAAGAAGAGATACAGAAGTTTCTGGAAGAGAAAATGCGGGAGGCGGGCGATGGGGAGTGATTGGAAGCGCATAAAACTGGGGAATGTTATTGCTGTCAATCCTCCGCGACCGCTCGATAGGG
>JASEGY010001039.1 GCA_030019105.1 bacterium
CAGACCTCGTGCCTGGCATACCACGACCGAGTCCCGTTCGCCTATACCGAACGAAGTGGGCAAAGCCAGGGTAGACCGGACTTCCTCGGAAGTGAGGGACACGAGAGCCAGTTGTCCGGTATCCACCAGATCAATCACCTCTTGCAAGAAGGTGGCCCCATGTTCGATCCCCGCCTGGACTTCCGCGAGCACCGCCGGCGTGAGGCCCAAGGGTTCGGTTCTGAAGAGATCGAATAACAGCGACAGTCGGCCCACCCGCGCAAAGGTTCCCAGAATATTACTATCCAGCAGTGTCACCCCGTAACCTCCGGATCAGAGCCACCTGTTCTTCCAGTTCCTCGGCCGATTCCACTTTCACTTCCTGCCCAATGCCCCGTTCGGCCAGGAGATCTTGCAACTGCCAGCGGGTTACTCCCGCGATTTCGGCCGCCCGACTCAAGGACACCTCCCCGGACTTGAACATCTGAATAGCGGCTTCCAGCCGTCGTGACGGCTTCACCGCCATCCAGGTGCTCAGCGCTTCCT
>JASEGY010000103.1 GCA_030019105.1 bacterium
CCTTCTGCCTTCTGATTTTCTTTGTGTCTTTGTGTCTTAGTGGTGAACGGTTACCAGTTGTTCTATGGGGCGACAGAAAGCAAGAGGAATCCTTGTGTCTCAGGGCCCTGGTGGCATGAATGGTTACCAAAAATAAGGTGGGTAAGAGGGATTTCCCCCTACCCACCTTAATATGCCTTTATTTAGCGTGTTTAAAAAAACACCAAGACACAAGCAATTGGTGCACTGGTAACCGGTGTGCCGGTAAGCTAATAATCTTCTGCGTCTCTGTGCGGTAAACTATTGGAACAAATTTAGGGACAACATGTACTCATTCAGTTTCTCATTTGTCATCTCCGGAAGAATGCCATTAAAAGTGGGATCATTCCAGTCAGGAGTTAACCCATCACCATCGATGTCCTTAAACTCAGGTTCCTCTGAATATGGAGGATCCCACGGCCACTTTTCTACTGCCGGGATAATATAATCTCTTAGATCCTGAATCTGGCTGGTAAAGTAGAAGGCATCCAGATTGATTTTAAGCTCCGGGATATCAGCTTCAGGATCATAGTAAGTAAAATCAATAGTTGTTGGTCCCTTTAAGGCATCTCTGACCTGATTGAGGGCATGTTTTACTTTTTCCCAGACTTCATCATAGGTATCCGGCTGAGGTATAAGGTCATTTTGCTGGTCATCCGTTTCATTTTCTAACAAGTCCATTGCCGTCAGCAATTTGGCCGCAGAGGCATCCAGGGAATTGCCAGCCGTCTTTAGCATTTCGGAATCCTTCAGGGTCAAGAACTTCTTATAAGGAGACTGCTTTTCTATGATCTTCATAACTGCCGTCTTTGTTTTTTCTGGATCCTCAAAGTCCTCATAGACAATATCCAGGTTCCAGGCACAAAAGCCTGAAAGGACCGATTTGAAAAGCTGAAGCATTCCATTATATACATAGACATCAGTCTTGTCGATCTCAACGTTGACCTCACCATCTCTTGAAAAACCTGCTAATATCTCATCAATTATTCCCTCAGCGTCCTCACCGTCCTCACTATCAAACATCTCGCTATAGTCGAAGCTGGAAGAGATGAAATCTTTGATTGCCTCACTATCCAGGGTAACTTCATAGGTTGTCGATTCCCACGAAGAGTTTTCCACTACCTCCAATCTTTTAATAATATAGTCAATCTCAGGCAGGACCTTATTTTTGATAATATCCTGAAGCTCACTCATCGTTGGGGGCTTATCTTCAAGCACATCAAAGGCGCTCATCGCCTTACCTTTTTGGGAAGTCTGTAAACGTTTTGCCATAAAGATCGGGCTTCCCATAAAACTTCCTCCAAAAGATTCCAACCACGCCTGGAGTTTCTCTATAGCCTCTTTGATCTCAGTGTCCTCTCCTAGAAGCAGTATCTCAGTTATAGCTGCTCCCAGATTTGCCTCAGGATTATTCGGGTCCTTTTCCAATGCCTCCTTGAAGAGGGAATTCGTCTTTTTGAGACTCTCTACCGCCGTTTCATAGTTTTCATCTCCAGAGGTTTGGCTCTCTCCCAATAAATCCATCGCATCTTCAAATAATCCACTGGCTTCTTCTACCTTAAGCTTTGCCTCCTCTTTTTCCTCTTCTGTTGGTTCCTTAACCGCCTTTACCGTTTCATCTAATTTTTCCACCCTCTCCTTTATTGCTCCAGTCATACCAAAGTTTACTCCAGCATAACCCAAAGATGAGAGTGAGACTAAAAAGATAAGGGATAAAATCAAACTTAATCTCTTCATTTTCCACCTCCAAAGTAAAGGTTTACCCCAACGTTAACCACATATTCTATTCCCTCCTCTGACTTGTCACTATCATCATCTTTAAGAGAGACATAGGCTGGACCAATGTCTGTGGTAAGGGAGAGGTTCTTCATCAGGAAATACTCCCCGCCAATAAAGGCTTCTCCAGCAAAACCTGATCCTTCAGAATCTTCTCCTTTAAATTGGACATAATCGGCCTCTCCACCCAGGAAAAGATTCATTACCCTGCCCCGGCCGAAGTTATAGTAAAGCCTTGATCCATATAGAGTAATGTCTTCTTCAAGCTGTCCCCTGGCTTCAATAACAACTTTGGGGCCTATCCCATATTTTATACTGACTCCCGGATAGTTCAGACCTATGCCTAATCTTCCGCTTAAGTCAACTGCCTGGGCTTCTGAGATAAAAAAGATGGAGATAATCATCCCCACAAGCGCTGCTTTTCTTTTAAAACCCAATTTTCTCACCCCCTCATTAGGATAGTTAAAAATTCTCCTGGCCCACCCAATGGCCAAGGATAAACTAACATAATTTTCAACTAATGTCAACAAAAATTTTCGACCTGTGGAAACTAAGAAACATAGGGAACGTAGATAAGAAACATAAGAAATCATCCTAACAGTTTATCTTTCAAGTCACTATTGTCGTTAATTATTTCCTCTCCTCGACCTACTCTTCCACTTACTGCTGGTTGACTAATGGATAGCCTTCTACCTACTTCAGTCAAACTGACTCCCAGATAGTTTACGGAAAGAAAAGAAATGACTGCTCTGGCATCGGATATTTTCCCCTTACGACTTCCGGAGACAATATCCTCTATCCCGTATTCTTTCTTTACTCTTTTGTTATAACTCGATGTTCAAGTTTTTTGGTAATTGCCTGAGGAGTCAGGAATCAGGGGTCAGGGGTCAGAATAGATAACGCTATGGAGGACTAACACGTTATTGTTTCGGACATGTTACCGTATTACAGAGTTGTAGGATGGGTAAACCTTCGTTACACCCATCTAAATTAGTGGGTTTTGCTCGCTCCACCCACCCTATATTTGTATCTCGCAATTGTCGTGTCTTGAGCCAATAGCCGAAATGATGAGCAATTCCCATTCTTTCTCATTCTGACTCCTGATTCCTGTATTCTGCCTACCTCAACAAAAAACTTGAACATCGAGTAATACAATTCGATGACTCTGGATGGGACTCCATTCGCCTCCGCCAGTGCTTATATGACGCGAGGTGCGAATGGAGTCCATATATCCTGCGCAGGTTACGTCAGAGCACTACTCCGTCTTGAAGAAGCTCGACGTGATTGTCTGGTTTCCACTTACCTCTATCGCCAACACTTCGAATTTGTACTCCGTGTCTGACTCGAGGAATTCCGGCGGAACCTTCATGCTCGTGGTCGTAGCCGAAAGGTTGACGCTAAATACGCGGTGGGGATCCTCCCGTTCAACGATAACCTGGTAACCGACAATTTCAACTTCTTGTGGACTTGTAACTGGGTTCCAGCTAATGACGGTGTTGTTAGGGTCCACCACTTCGCCCTCCTCAGGAGAGACAATAAGGGCTCCGTCTGGAATAACGTGCGTGAACTTCGCCATGCCCCTTAACCACTCTCCTTCAACCGTCTTGCCAACGAACTTATATACCCCTTCCGGGAATAGGGCCAGGAAATCTTCGAGCGGGAGATCTTCGAGCGGCGGCTCATGGCTTTCAAAAAACAGCTCGGTAAGACCAAGTCCCTTCAAATTTCCTTTGCCCTTGATCTTAGCGACCATGCGCCCTTTCGGGTTGAAGATTATGACCTTCTTCCAGGCTTTTCCATCGAGGAAGACCTGAATGCCCACATCTTCATCCGTAGCGTTGAACTCGATGATAATCTTCGCATCACTGAAAGGGATCCACTTAGAACTGGCGTCGTTGGCCCAAAGCTCCGACACAGCGGCTCCCGAGACAAGAGCAACCCCTACTGCCAGAAAAATGGACAACATACACATGTATGTTGTCATTCCGATCAATTTTTCCCTAATCTTTGCTGAACGCATGATTGTCTCCTTTCACTGTAGTTTGTATGTACTCCACGATATTGGAGTACATAGGGTGAGAGTTATTCTCACAAAAGATTGGATTGTCACCTTTATTTTTCTTGGGTTCACCCCTCAAAACCTACTGAAGTGCCATTTCTTAATTTCATCACCTCCTTTCAGGGCAGTCTTTGAATTACAATTTAGGAGTATACCATATGGAGGTTAACGAGAAGATTACCGGAAGATTATCTTTTGGTAATGTTTGAAAATGGTAGTAAAGGAAGGTTGGGAGGTAATATCAACTGGAAGGAAGAGCTTCTGGAAGAGTAACTTTAAAAGTGCTTCCAACATTTTGTTTGCTGGTAACTATCACTTCACCCTGATGAGATTGCACAATTGCCTTTACCAGGCTAAGTCCCAGTCCAACTCCTTCTTGCGATCGGCTCTTGTCGCATCGATAGAAACGCTTGAATATATGTGGGAGGTCATCTTCAGAAATTCCAGCACCGTCATCCTTAACAGTAATGACAACCTGACCATTATCCCGGTCAGCCGAAACATTAACCGTACCCTGAGTAGGGGTATATTTCAATGCATTATCGATGAGGTTGGACATCATGCGTTGAATACTTTGGATGTCTGCCTGAATGAGGAGCGTATCTGGAATATTGAAAGTGAGAGAAATTTCTTTCTTTTCAGCCACCGGTTCAAAAAGCTCACAAGCATTTCGAATAACCTCGGCGACATCAACCTCTTCACGCTTCAATTTCTCTGCTCCTGCCTCGGTTTCCGAAATAAACATCATCGTATTCAGTATTTCAAACATTTTATCACATTGTTCTATTATTTCAGCGGTCATAGTTATGTACTCTTCGGTCGATTTGGCATTGGTGAGTGTAACTTCCGCTACCCCGCGGATCCTGGTAATCAAACTCTTCAGGTCATGAGCAATATCATCAGCCATCTGCCTTATTCCTGTAACCAGAGTATGTATGCGGTCCAACATTCCATTAAAAGTGATGGCAAGTCGTTCGATCTCATCACCTCTTGTTTTCACAGGCACACGCTTTTGGAGTGTTCCACTTGTGGAAATATCAAGTGCTGTTTGGGTAACTTCTTCAACTCCCTTCATGGCACGCCTGGCCATAAACCAACCAACCACACCAGCAAGTATCATTATGAAGCCGATTGTGGAGAGAAATACATCTCGTAATATTTTCAGGAATTGCGCCTCTTCTTCAATAGACTCACCAATCTGTAAAATTTTACCCGCTCCTATGATTCCGTAAATAATTCGTACCTCATACTCACGCTCTGGAGAGGATAATATTTCGTAGACATAATCTTTCCCACTGTTTATTTTCTGTAATGCATTTGTAACCGGGCCTAAATCTTTCCAATATGACATATCGGTTGACACATCCACATTTCCCTCAGGGGTTAGAATACGAAAGAATTCTTTATCCATTTTCTCGAATCCTCCCTCAAGTGCTAATGTATGTTCGACCTCCTCCATACCATTTTTTGCATAGATTTCAGAAAACTTTTCTATTTCTTCAAGAAGATCTTCATCAAAACGCTTTTGAATAATGTTCGAGGTCACAAGATAAAATAAGAAAAAAGCGACAACCGACGAGATGATAAATATCATCGCATACCAGAGTGATAATCTGAACGCCAGGGTATTCTTTAGTTTAAGAAGATTCTTTAAGAACATATCCAACTCCTCTTACGGTATTTATCATTTTTTTTGAAAATTTCCTGTCAATTTTATCTCGTAATTTGCTGATTCTTGCTTCGATGACATTTGTTTGAGGATCGAAATTATAATCCCACACATGTTCCATAATCATGGTTTTGGAAACAATTCTTCCGTGATTACGCATAAGATATTCAAGAAGGGAAAACTCTCGAGGCTGCAGGTCAATTTTCCTTCCATCTCTTGTAACCTCTCGAGTGATTAGGCTCATGGATAAATCTCCGACTGTAAGACTGGTAGATTCTGTAATTCCACTTGCTCTTCGGATGAGTGCCTGAACTCGTGCCAGAAGCTCTGCAAAGGCAAACGGTTTAGTCAGATAATCATCACTGCCAGTTTGTAAACCTTTTACTCTATCGTCTACGGTTCTTTTTGCACTGAGAATAAGAACTGGTGTGTTTACATTATTCTTTCTCATATTATCGATGAGGGTTAAACCGTCAATATTAGGCAACATTAAATCGACGATGGCAGCATCGTACGGTTCATGCAAAGCCAAATGGAGACCATCTTTGCCATCGAGAGCATGATCGACTGCAAACCCAGCCTCTTTGAGCCCTTTCAGAATAAAAGAGGCAATTTTCTTATCATCTTCAACCAGAAGTAATCGCATGTGAATTTCCCCTCTATTAATGCTTTAACGTGGATTTCGACACCCCTTTGCGGAAAAATTCTAATTTTTAATCGCCTATGGATGCTGGCCTTACAAATTTTAGATTCACCTTCGAAAATTCCAGAAATGGGCTTTGCGAGGTCAAAACCGAGTTTTTGGGACACTGTAGACGATTGGCCAAAATGTTGCAGGATACCCTAAGCACTGATTATTTATAGGCTTAAAAATTAACAAAAACAGCTGGCACCCTGTCGAAATCCACGTTATCAGTTTGCTTAATGATGAATAAGTCTAAATCACTATCAGCGGAAGGTTCTCCATAGGCATAAGAGCCAAATAAGGCAGTACCGCAAAAGTCGCCCAAAAACCATTTTTAGGTTAGTAAAATGGTGGTTACATTACGGTGGCTAAATCACAGTCAACCGTTGTACCCACAAGGTGTTAGGAGAAGAGTGCGTCTATTGAAATATACCCTTACATGGGCGACTTTTGCGGTATTGCCAAATAAGATAATCTTTTCCGGCTGATACTCCTTTTTGACCTTCTCCGTAATCTGGTTAATAATTTCTCTTATTTTCTTATCCTTTAACATATTTTAATTTTACCTCCAAATAGAGTTGAAGATACCTTGTTAGTATTAGTGTTTACCAATAATAGGTTAAATATAACCTCTTTTGCCTGATAAGTCAAGAAAATTTGTAAGCGTTCAGGTACGACAATTTTAACCTTGACATCCTCACTCTTAATGAGATATAATTCAAGTTATGAATGATTATCATTCAGGGCTTGAATTAAATTACAAGACACGGTGGATGGCCTCTTTGCTTAGAGAGTCGGTGACACAGCATCCGGTAGTGGTCCTTACCGGCGCCCGTCAGGTAGGCAAAAGCACTCTGTTGCGGCACGAGGCGCCTTTTTCCGACTGGCGGTATATCAGCTTAGACGACTTTGATGCGCTTTATCAATCCAAACATGATCCATCTTCACTCTGGAGCGGGACAGATCAGGTGGTGTTAGATGAAGTTCAAAAGTCACCCAGGCTCCTTGAGGCTGTAAAAATCGCTGTTGACCGCAATCGAGACAAGACCCGGTTTGTGCTTTCCGGTTCGGCTAATCTTTTACTGATGAGGCACATTAGTGAGACCCTGGCCGGCCGGGCCGTTTATTACACCCTCTTTCCAATGGCCATAGGTGAGCTTGAAGGTCAAGCAAGGTGCAACTTATTGAAGACCCTTTTAGCGGGCCGGATGCCGGAGGAAGGCGAAGTGTCCTTTAAGGAGTATGATTTATTTTCCTTGATGTGGAAAGGATTCATGCCTCCTCTTATGGGACTTGAGGGTGATGCTGTCCTCCGATGGTGGGAAGGCTATGTGGCTACCTATTTAGAGCGGGACTTAAGGCAGTTATCCCAGATTGAGTCACTCCCGGATTTTCACCGGATGATGGTCGTCCTGGCCTTACGATGCGGACAGATATTAAATCAGACAGAAGTGGCCCGGGACACGGGTATCACTCAGCCTACGGTGCATCGGTATCTAAATCTTCTTGAAACTACCTGTATGGTGGAACGATTGCCGGCCTTTGCCAGAAACCGCACGAAGCGGCTTATCAAATCTCCCAAGATATTGTGGGTAGATCCGGGATTGGCTGCCTTTCTGTCAGGTCATTATGACTCTGTCGGGCTTAAATCCTCGCGAGAAGCAGGTGGAATCTTCGAGTCCTTGATCTTTCTTCACCTTCGTGTCCTGGCCCAATTTTTGGCGCCTCAAGGCCGGTTGTATTATTGGCGGACAGTGAGTGGGCAGGAGGTTGATTTTGTCCTTGAATGGGGACGTCAACTGCTGGCTTTTGAGGCCAAGTTGACCAATTCCCCGCGGTTTTCTGATACCGGGAATTTAAGACTATTTCTGGAAGAGTATCCTGAAACCTCAGCAGGCATTTTAATTCATACCGGAGCTGAGATTAGAAGACTTCACGAGAAAATTATCGCCCTTCCGTGGCGACTTTTAGCCGGAGAAGCTGGGGAGCGGAGGAGCAGAAGGGCGGAGAAAGGATGATTGTTCGATGGACCCTAATACCATCTTAGTTATTGGTCATAAAAATCCGGATACTGATTCAATCGTGTCAGCAATTGCTTATACCCATTTAAAAAATGCTCTGGGCACAAAGAATATCCTGGCGGCCGCAGCCGGGGAGTTGAACAGAGAAACCCGGTTTGTCCTGGAGCATTTTGGGGTTGAGCCTCTGCCGGTTATAGAGGATATTCACCTGAAAGTGGAAGATGTAATGGATAGCCGTCCGACCGTAATTGAGACCGGCGCGCCTTTTAAGAATGTGTTGGAAATCATTGAAAAAGAAAAAGTAATGATGGTGCCGGTCGTGGCTGAAGGTGAATTAAAAGGCATTATTGGCGTGATGGAGATTGCGGACAGCTTAGTGGCCGAAACCGATATTGAGACATCCAGAAGGGTTAATACTACGGTAGAGAACATTCTCCATTGCCTGGGCGGGACATTATATGTAGGGGATAAAAAGAGGGTTTTTACTCACGGCAATCTTATGGTGGGAGCAATGGCGGTTGAATCTCTGACTTCACGATTGCGAAGCCAGTTTGGTTTTGACAATATTATTTTAATGGGAGACAGACCGGATGCCCAAAGGGCTGTCATTGAAGCCGGGGCTAAATGCCTGATTATTACCGGGGGGTTTATTCCTGAACAAGAAATAGTTGAACGAGCCAAAGAATTAGAGGTAGTCATGATTACTTCTCCTCACGACACCATCACTTCCGTTCGATTAGTTAAACTGAGCGCCACTGTAGATGCTTTGATGGACAGGCAGGTTGCTCCTTTGAATCCGGGCCTTTTGCTTAAAGAGGCGATTGGCCTGGTAAGTCATTCCCCAACCCGCTCTCTGCCGGTAGTAGATGAAAACAACCAGGTGATTGGAGTAGTAACCGGCCTGGATCTTTCCCTGAGCCGGGGCCGGAGGGTCATTTTAATGGACCATAACGAAGAATCCCAGGCAGTAGATGGCATCCTCGAAGCAGAGGTAATGGAAGTAATTGACCACCATAAAATTGGACGTATTTCAAGCCTGGAGCCTATTTTTTTCACCTGTGAGCCGGTGGGCAGCACAGCTACTTTAGTGGCTGAAAAATATGAAAAGAGTTTTGTCAGCCCCCCGCCGCAAATAGCCGGCCTCCTTTTAGCCGGCATCATCAGCGATACCTTTCTTTTTCGGGCTTCAACCACCACGGATAAAGATAGACGAATAGCTGAAAAGCTTGCCCTGGCCGCCAGGATAGAAATAGAAAAGCTGGGCAAAGAGATGTTTCATCACGCCGTAGATGAAGAAAAACCGGCGATAGAAATTATCCTTTCTGATTATAAGGAGTATGAATTAAGCGGGAAGAAGCTGGGTGTAGGCCAAATGCAGGTCTTTGATAACCAGGACATTCTAAACAGGAAGGAAAGATTCAAGGAAGAATTAAGTAATTTATTGGATACCCACAAGTTAGAATTAGCTATTATGATCATTAGCGATATCTTGCGGGGAGGAAGCACGGTATTTTTTGCCGGCAATGAACAAATAATGAAGATGGCCTTTGATTATACCCCTCAAGCCGGCCGGAAAAACGAGTTCTTCTTAAAAGATGCCTTTTCGAGAAAGAAGGATTTTCTGCCGCTCATTGGCCGGACTTTTAAAACTTATTATCGGTAGTCTGGTAGTCTGGTATACTCAGCACGGCCATAAATAGTGATTTTGAATAGGTTGTAAGTTGTAGGTTG
>JASEGY010001040.1 GCA_030019105.1 bacterium
CGCAATCGTAACATTCTCGCGGACAACGCAAATGTTGCGGGGTAATATTATAATGTAGAAAGAGATAAAGATATAATCTATGATACATCAAAGTCTGTGTTTCCAGAGATAGGCAATAACGAGCGGTATAAGACCAATGGGTTTAAAGAGATAGCGATGATCTATGGAGCAGCGGAAGGATCATACAGAAAGACAGCAAAATTGATAAACAGAGTAAGATATCAAGAGGGCGCCACACCGATGCGAACCCTCCGAGAGAATACAGAAACAGAAGGGGCGAAGATACTTGACTTTGTAGAGAAAAAGACCACAGATATCTTAGCGAAGAACAACTTCAGCGAGGAAGGAGTACCTGCAAAGAGATTAGATGGAAATGAGCCAGTTTTAATGCCACAAGAAGAAGTAAAGAAGGCTATTGAGGAATGTTGTCTATCGGATGACGAGGTGGCAGCGGTTGAGAAGAACCCAGTGATATATACTATTACCCCGCAACATTTGCGTTGTCCGCGAGAATGTTACGATTGC
>JASEGY010001041.1 GCA_030019105.1 bacterium
CAGAAGCCCATTGGTCGTGGTTAGTGTCTTCTCCCACGCTCTGGTATCTCTGTAATATTGATTTATGCCCATGGTTGTAGCTGCAAAGACATGTAGATTGCCAATAGCAATACCCCGAACAAAATCTGTATTCGTAAAACTTTGCCAGAGGGGCTCACTCCGCCAGAAGGGCTCCTTCCGCCAGAGGGGCTCACTCTGCCATTTTCCATCTGAGGTAATGTCTGAAGAAATAGCCGGATAAGGAGAAAGCAGCAGGATAAGCCAGGCATAACTGCAAAGGCAGCACAAAGACACAACAGGAGAGCAGTGGTTTTTCATTGATCTTCCCTTTAATTCGATGTTCAATCTTTCCTAAGAATTATACAGAATTTATTGGTTTTTGTCAACTTTTAGTTGACTTTTTGTAACTACTCAGCCGCAGATTTACGCAGATAAACACAGATTAAGTTTAAATACAAAGAGATTACAGACATTAAATAGAGCACCAGTCACCAATGCACCAGAGTATTAGTTAAATTCTTTACT
>JASEGY010001042.1 GCA_030019105.1 bacterium
CCAACAAGCTAATAGGAAGTAAGCTCATCCTTAAACGGTAGCTTGCAAGCAGAGGCCACCTTTAACTGTAAAATCAGGCAATATTACAGTATTATTCGGTATTAGCATTCCTTTCGAAATGTTGTCCCCAATTTAAGGGTAGATTACCTACTCATTACTCACCCGTTCGCCACTATCAATAGACTCAACTCCTAATCATCAAATCCTAATTCCTGCAAAGCAGCAAGCTGCTAAACATTCCTTATTCATCGGTGATTATTCGTTGTACTGACCGTTCGACTTGCATGTGTTAGGCATGCCGCCAGCGTTAGTTCTGAGCCAGGATCAAACTCTCATTTAAAAATTTGATTTTTCAATCAAATTAAATCACTATTGTATCAAAGGAAATGACATTTATCTTCCTTATATGAATACCTATTTAGTTTTCAAAGATCATTAGACATCTCAATCTAATATACACTATACCATATATCATAAATCTTGTCAAGAGACGTATCAATAATTAATTTTGAATTTATCTTTTA
>JASEGY010001043.1 GCA_030019105.1 bacterium
CATCCAAAGCAGAAATGGGGATTCTGCTGTAACATTAAAGATGGAAGTAGTAAAGAGAAACTTCTTGAATTGATTAAACCCTCGTATATAAAACTTATCAGGTATATAAAGATAAAAGGGGAATCTAATCCCTTTAATCCCAAATACTTTGACTATTTTATAATGAGGAAAACTTACAGCAATGTATGTCCAATAAGCTGACAGTTTAACTGCCGGGTTTTAGTAAAATAAAACCTTACAGAGGCTTGAGCTGTGTGCGGGGAAACTCGCTTGCACAGTTCTTAGGGGGCAACGGAGGCGTAAGCCTCCCGCTCTACCCGGTACTTCTACTGAATATATTATGGATGATTACAATGAAAAAATTTCGGATTTATGCTAATACCTCTGTTTTTGGAGGATGTTTTGATGATGAGTTTTCAAAGGAGAGTAAAGCCTTTTTTGAAGATATAAAGAGGGGCAAGTTTATACTTGTAATTTCTACAACTACTCTACGTGAGATTAACAATGCACCAGATTATGTTCAG
>JASEGY010001044.1:0-231 GCA_030019105.1 bacterium
TGATTTTATGTTTGAATTAACACCAAAAGAATATAAGGATTTTTTGAGGTGCCAATCTGGCACTTCAAGTTGGGGTGGTCGCCGTTATTTACCTTATGCCTTCACAGAACAAGGGGTAGCCATGCTTTCAAGTATTCTTAATAGCGAAAGAGCTGTTATAGTCAATATTGCCATTTGAAATCTATAAGTTGAAGGGATAATAAATGGGAGGGATAAATTATGTCTGATAAA
>JASEGY010001044.1:241-522 GCA_030019105.1 bacterium
TCATTTATGGTTTCTGTAGAACCAAAAATTCTTATATGGGCACGGGAAAGTATTGGGATGAATTTAAAAGCTGTTGCCGAGCGAATAAAAGGAGTAACAGCAACCACCATAGAAGATTGGGAAAAAGGTAAAACAAGTCCCACCTTTTCACAACTTGAAAGGTTAACTTTTATTTACAAAAGGCCTCTAACCGCCTTCTTATTACCTGCTCCGCCGGAAGAGGCGACTTTTCCTGCTGATTATCGGACATTTCCTTCCGAAGAAAAGAAACCGCTTCATCC
>JASEGY010001045.1 GCA_030019105.1 bacterium
AAAATTCGAGTTCAACTTCTTTCAACACGTCCTCATAGTCAGTAAGATCGTGAGTGTCAAAGAAATCCTGGAATTCATCAACACTTTTAAAGCTCGGAATTGCATCGCGCTTACTTTTGGGCATGTTTCTGTTGCCTTTCCCGCTTTTCTAAGCAGACCTTGATTTCTTCAGTAGAAAGCCCCTGCAACCGATCTTCGGTAGAAAGCCCCTGCAACCGATCTTCGACAGCCAACAAATTCAGATGCTCCTTTGTATAATCCCGTTTAAAATCTTCCATCGTGTACGGCATACCAATTCCCTATTCCCCCACCTTCGATATTGAATCTCGCTTACTTCTTGTGGCATATGTCTGTCGCCTTTCCAGCTTTTCTAAGTAGGCTTTGATTTCTTCGGCAGAGAACCGCGGCAAAACCTCTTCGGGAGTTAAAAGATTCAGATGCTCCTTTGTATAATCCCGTTTAAAATCTTCCATCGTGTACGGCATACCAATTCCCTCCAATTGATAATTCTCGAACA
>JASEGY010001046.1 GCA_030019105.1 bacterium
ATTTAAGTGAGCGGTATAGACCAAAGGGAAAACAAGCTTAAAAGGGATAATAGATGGCAAAAAAGGAGGTGATTAATCTATAGGGAGTAAGGATGGGAGCGTGACGCGAGCAGATAGTGGCTAAAGATGTGATGGATCGCAGCGGGATCACATCTTTAGCCACTATCAAAAATAGTAGTAGACAAATTGCAGGATGAGTTGTATAATTTAATCAAGAAAAAGTGGGGGAATAAATCTGAAACAGGTGGGGGAATAAACTTGAAAATCGACAATTTGAATGGGTAACTGTCCGAGATATAGAGAAGGACTTAGTTTATGATGGATGGGTCCAAGCTTTTTCTGATGATTCAAAAGATGCCGAATTGCTTCTTCGCGATGTTCTGTCTATAGCAATTTAGAAGCTAAACCGTTATATCAAGTTGGAGCAATGTACATTTATAGAAACCGTGATAATATTGTAATAGAGTTCAGAACAATTCCAATTACTGAAAATATAAAATGGAAAAA
>JASEGY010001047.1:0-260 GCA_030019105.1 bacterium
TCCAGGAGATCCGAGAACAGCTTAAGAATTGTGATGCCACATGCCTGGTCAACCAGGTCCTGATTAAAGGAAACCTCCCAGCCATAGTTCAATATCCTGGGTATGATCTCGGCGTAGATGGGATTGGCAAACTTTATGGGCGATTTTCTGGTAATGAGTCCCAGGTCCTGAACGTAGGCCAAAGCATCATTGAGCCGGTCAGATACCAGTACCTCTCCGCCAATGATGGCTTCTGCCACCTCTTTTACCACCGGCTCCCT
>JASEGY010001047.1:270-506 GCA_030019105.1 bacterium
GGTTGTAAGTTACTTCTACAACCTACAACCTACAACCTATTCAAAATTACTATTTAGGCCATGCTGAGTATAGTTACACAAGAAGAAAATAGATGGCTTTTTTACTTGACCTGGTTAGTTGTATATGCTATAATAATACGTCAGAAGAAAATAGATGGCTTTTTTTACTTGACTTGGTTAGTTGTATATACTATTACCCCGCAACATTTGCGTTGTCCGCGAGAATGTTACGATTG
>JASEGY010001048.1 GCA_030019105.1 bacterium
ACCCTGAACTTTGAACCCTTTGGCTCTTACCCTTAGATTTGAAGAAGATACTTTACTCCTTTCTTTTTAACGTTCAGCTAATAGGGTATCCCTGGCATCCTGACGCCGACAGCCTCGCCATAGATTAGAATAGACCAAAACCTGTGTGCGATCCTGGCCCGTTTAGCGCTATATTCCAGGCACAAGTTTTGGCCAAACATCCTGCGGGTTAGAAGAACTCATCAGGAGCAGGGGGACAGACTTCAACGAGAAGAAGCCATAAAGGCTCAACAGGAGGTACGAGTCCATTCCTATTGCTTAGCCAATTATGCCAGGAATACCCTAAAATGTCAAGTCCGATGTGCTGTAGATAGTGACGCAATTGCCGCTTCTGTGGACAATCTGATACAGCACATCTTACAATTAGACACATTTGGATCTCAATATACTCGGCACGGCCACAAATTGCGTTTTTATACTCAACGCGGGCATAATCTGCGATTTTGTATTTTCTCAATAACTCAGG
>JASEGY010001049.1 GCA_030019105.1 bacterium
TACTTACAACACAATGACTGATAGGCTGATCATAAACGACGGAGCTTCAACGGTTAATGTGGGATTTATTAACAGCAACGTCGGCATCGGGACGACGGGGCCAGCTCAAAAATTGCATGTAGAGGGTCAGTGTGTAACAGGCGATACAGAGCTGGCAATTTTTGAGGTTCAAGGTTCAAGGTTCAAGGTTCAAGGAATCCCGATAAAAGACACAAAACCGGGAATGATGGTTTATTCCTTGAACGAAGAACTTGGTCTAATAGAACCTCATAGAATACTTGCCTTACTTGATATGGGAATAAAGCCAGTATTCAAGCTAACTACTAAGGACGGGAAAGCAATCAAGACAACAGGCAATCATCCTTATTTAGTAGTTAAACAAGGAGGATTAGATCGTGAAGAAGTGGCCGCACGAAGAATTAGAAGTCTGGCAGATGAGCATGGAGTTAGTGGACAAAGTTTACGACTTGATAGAGACATTTCCCAAGGACGAGCGCTATGGG
>JASEGY010000104.1 GCA_030019105.1 bacterium
GTGGCGAAGCCGCCAATGTCGCCGAAAGCTTCCAGAAAGTAGTCACGGGGATTTTGGGAAGACAAGACCTTGGCTACCATACGCTTTCGCCGACATTGGCGGCTTCGCCACTTCTGCTCCGCCTATTTTTAACTACAGGCAAATCGTTCAAGAAGCGGCTAACAGAACGTGAAATGGGGCATCCAACGGTTGATGATATTTATCGGAACTTACCTTTGCCTCATTTTATTTGGATTTGTGAAATATCTCACAGAGATTTGTATTTGAAGCAGAAAATCTGGGGGGAAATCCTTTGGGATGCCACCCGGAATGCTTACGAGCCTGATGGTTGGATCGCACTACATTACCCGGAAATGCTTGTCGTAGATATCGGTTCAACCTTAAACATGCCTCGAGAACTTGCAAGCTTTGACTTGGAAGATTCGACACCTTATGCAGTATATCGCAACAACTTGGAGGAAATTATACAATGAGCAAAATACTGGAACTAATCCCAAATCAAAAAGAAAAAATGAAGCCTTTCTTTAAGTCTGAAGAAGCATATCAGGAATTTCGAAGAAGCTTTGCTGAAGAAATGAAGCCTGCTTTGGAACGTTTTCGTGAAGCGCGTCACCAAAGCGAAGAAAAAGCTAGACATCACTGGGTGAAATAATTGCCTTTCCGATGAAGCGGACTTGACTGTAATGTCGTAGCACAAGGTATACTCAACACTGTTACAAATTGCGTTTTTGCGGATAGAAACCAGAGTTCTTGAAGGAACATGGTTTCTGCCCGCAAGTGTCCCCGAAATATTGAGAAGATACCTAATTACCATTCTACGAGAGGAGGAGAATATGGAGAATTTAACTGAGATTCGTTGGCATGGCCGTGGTGGCCAGGGGGCCAAAACAGCGGCTTTGCTTCTGGCGGATGCGGCTATGGGGGAAGGGAAATTTGTCCAGGCCTTCCCGGAATATGGGCCGGAACGAATGGGGGCGCCGGTGCAGTCTTTCAATCGACTGAGTGAGAAACCTATCAGTCTTCATTGCAGTGTTACCTCACCGTCCGTAGTAGTTGTCCTTGACCCCAGCTTAATTAATACCGTAGATGTAACTAAAGGACTGCCGGAAGATGGGGCCTTGCTGTTTAATACCCCCCTTTCCCCGGAAGAAATGAGAGAGAAAATCGGCCTTTCCGGTAAAAGGATATTCACGGTTGATGCCTCTTCTATTGCCCTGAAAACAATTGGCCGGGATATACCTAATACACCTATGTTAGGGGCCTTAGCTAAGGCAACCGGGCTGCTGGATTTTGACAGGATGATCCATGATACCAGGGCTAAACTTTCTAAAAAGTTTGCCTCCCGTCCTGAAGTTATTGAAGGGAATGTCAAGGCTATCGAAACAGCATACGATGAAGTTAAAGGAGAAGAATAAGGTTGGCGCTGCAACCCGATTTCGTGTTTTTCCGAACGACTTTAAACTTAAAACTGGAAATAAAGGAGACCTGAATGAAAATCAAACATGAGGCTATCTGGAGAGAACTGCCTATCGCTGGTCTTATCCCTGAGGGAGGAACAGCTCAAGAGTATAAAACAGGTGATTGGAGAAGCCGGAGGCCAATCTGGGATAAAGAAAAATGCAAGAGTTGTCTTTTTTGTTGGGTCTATTGTCCGGATTCTTCTGTCCTTATCCAGGATAAGAAAATGATTGGGATTGATTACGACCATTGCAAGGGCTGCGGTATATGCTCCCAGATCTGCCCGCCGAAAATAGGGGCTATTAGTATGGTAGACGAGGGTTAAGCCTCTTAATACAGACCTCGTGCTTTGCCCTCGCCAAATCGACAATAAGCCTTTTGGCCACAGGCAGTTGTGCAATAATTGGACAGTCGCATCTGTCAATCTCTAATCATCAGACTACTTTATTATCAATCTGTATACTATACTTGCTTATTGTCAATCAAGACTGTCCAGAAATTGCCCTTATTCCAGATATGAAAGCACGAGGTCTGTAATAAAGAAAGGAGTGAAATATGGGAAAGAAGTTTGTAGCAAAGACAGGAAATGAGACTATGGCTGAGGCCATGCGGCAGATTAATCCGGATGTGGTGGCAGCCTATCCGATTACTCCGGCCACAGAGATCGTCCAGATATTTGCCCAGTTTGTGGCAGATGGTGTGGTCAACACTGAATTTGTGGCGACCGAAAGTGAACATTCGGCCATGAGCGCCTGTATTGGGGCCGCGGCGGCCGGGGCCAGGGTAATGACCTCTACGTCCTCCCAGGGGCTGGCCCTGATGTGGGAAATGCTTTACATCGCCGCCGGGCTAAGGCTCCCTATTGTTATGCCGGAAGTAAATCGGACATTGTCATCTCCGATCAATATCCACTGCGATCACTCGGATACCATGGGGGCCAGAGATGTCGGCTGGATCCAGATATTTTCTGAGAATGTCCAGGAGGCCTATGATAATCTCATTCAGGCAGTAGTCATCGCTGAAGAGGCTAAGCTGCCCATCATGGTGACTACCGATGGTTTCATTATCAGTCACGGGATGGAATCTATGGAGATGATCCCGGATAAGGAAGTAACTGATTTTATCGGCGAGTATAAACCGGCTTACTCGGTCTTAGATGTGGACAATCCTTTTACCGTGGGGGCCATAGACTTTACTGATTATTACTTTGAACACAAGCGGGCCCAAATAGAGGCTATGTCTGAGGCCAAGAAAATCATCCCTCAGGTTCAACAGCGGTTTGGAGAGAGGTTTGGAAGAAAATATGCGGCCATAGAAGAATACCGTCTTTCTGATGCTGAGGTGGCTATCCTTGTCTTAGGCTCTACGGCCGGGACAGCCAAGGTAGTGATTGATGAACTTAGAGAGAAAGGCCACCCGGTGGGAATGCTTAAGCTGCGGGTATTCAGGCCCTTCCCATTCGAAGAGATTGTCAGGGCACTCTCTTCGGTAAAGGTACTGGCTGTCCTTGATCGCTCTGATGGTGTGGCCGGCATCGGCGGCCCGGTCTTCAGCGAGGTCCGATCAGCTATGTACGAACTCGATATCCGGCCCAGGATAGTCAACTATGTCTACGGCCTCGGAGGTCGAAACATTGATCTCGCCCTGATTCAGAGCGTTTTTACTGATCTGGAGAAGATTGCAAAAACAGGTAAGGCTGAAAAGATGGTCAGCTACCTGGGGGTTAGAGAATAAAAAGAAAGAGGTGGAAAATGGCAACTTTAAAGGAATTAGCGGCAAGAGCCGAAGAAAAAGGTGAGCTTCTTTCCGGAGGTCACCGTGCATGTCTGGGATGCGGCCATCCAATTGTTATTCGGCAGGCATTATTAGCAGCCAAAGAACCGGTCATCGTCGGTTGTGTTACCGGATGTCTGGAAGTAACCACCACGATCTTTCCTTATACTGCCTGGCGGGTACCTTTTATTCATTCTGCCTTTGAAAATTCTGCCGCCACTGTGAGCGGAATCGAGGCAGCCTACCGTGCCCTGAAAAAACAGGGTAAATACGATAAAGAATTGAGATTTATGGCCATGGGCGGCGATGGCGGAACTTATGACATAGGATTTCAGTCCCTTTCCGGGGCAGCAGAGAGGGGACATCGCATGCTGTACCTCTGTCTTGATAACGAGGCTTATATGAATACCGGCATCCAGCGATCCTCAGCTACCCCTAAAGGGGCACATACCACCACTGCCCCGGCCGGTAAAGTAATTCCCGGAAAACAGCAGCACCGCAAGGACCTGACCGCCTGTATGGTGGCTCACCGCATCCCTTATGTCGCCCAGACCATAGCCGGCAATTGGAAGGACCTGACCACCAAGGTTGAAAAGGCCCTGGCTGCTGATGGCCCGAGCTTCATTAATGTGCTGTCACCCTGCCCTACTGGCTGGGGATATAAACCGGAATTGACCCTTGAAATGGGTCAATTAGCCGTTGATACTTGCTTTTGGCCTATTTACGAGGTTGAGGATGGAAAATGGAAATTGAATCATCAGCCCACAGAGAAAAAGCCTAAAAAACCTTTAGTTGAATGGCTAAAGTCGCAGAGAAGGTTTGCCCATCTTTTCAAGGCGACTGACAGCGAAGAGCTTATCGCAGAGCTCCAGGAGAGGGTTGATCAAGATTGGGAAGAGCTTTTGGCCAAATGCGAATAAAATAGGACGCAGATGACCGCAGATTTTCAGGATATCAAAGCACCCCTCGTCCCCATGCTCTGCGTGGGGATGCTGACTGTGACGCTCTGCGTCACATATTTATGACGCAAAGCGTCCTGAATGGGGGTTCCCACGCAGAGCGTGGGAACCAGAGCTAAGATTTTATCCTGATAATCTGCGAAAATCTGCGTCCCAAGATGGGTTATTTCCGTGAGTTGTTATATCTTAGGTATCGAAACCTCCTGTGACGAAACAGCGGCCTCAGTGGTGGCTGATGGGCACAAGATTCTCTCTAATTGCATCTCTTCCCAGATCGATATCCATCAGGAATTTGGCGGGGTCGTGCCTGAATTGGCCTCCAGGCATCATTTGGAGGCCATAAATCCCATGGTTGAACTGGCTTTAAGTAAGGCCGGTCTTGACTTTGATCAACTTGATGCCGTCGCGGTCACTTATGGGCCGGGACTGATCGGTTCCTTGCTGATAGGGATCGCCACAGCCACGGCCATTAGCTTTACTAAGCATATCCCTCTGATTGGAATCAACCACCTGGAAGGGCATCTCTATGCCCCTCACCTGGAACATCCTGATATCGAATATCCCGCAGTAGGCCTCATCGTTTCAGGGGGGCATACCGAACTTATTTATATCACCGCGCACGACAGGTATGAACTCTTAGGTCAGACCAGGGATGATGCGGCCGGTGAAGCCTTTGATAAAGTGGCTAAAGTAATGGGCCTGCCTTATCCCGGAGGGCCGATTATTAACAAGTTGGCCGGTGAAGGGAATCCCAAAGCTATCCCTCTGCCCAGGTGGACCATTTTTAAGAATGGGCATCCCTTCGACTTTAGCTTTAGCGGTCTCAAGACAGCCGTTATCTATCATCTTAGAAAAGAACCCCGGACAGATCCTAAAGATATGGCCGCCAGTTTTCAACAGGCGGCCGTTTCAGTTCTGGTCAAGCACGCTATCAAGGCCGCTCGATTCAAGGAAGTTAATACGATCATCCTGGCGGGCGGAGTAGCAGCTAATACGGCTTTAAGGGAAAGCCTTACCCTTGAAGCCGAAGCCCGGGAGATGAAGGTCTACTTCCCTTCCCCTATCCTCTGCACTGACAATGCCGCTATGATCGCCGGATTTGCCTATCACAAATATATAAAGAGCGAATTTGCCTCTCTAGATCTAAACGCCGTGGCCAATCTAAGGTTAAAGGTAACTACGCAGGCATCCAGTAATCGGTAATCAGTGATAAGATTTCTCGTAACCATCATTTTACATTTTTGGGTTTGATAAATGAATTTTAAAAGGTAACTACTCAGCCACCAGATATTGATTTTTGAAACTTACAGAACACAATATATTGTGGTTTGTCTACTTTTATAGGTTACATAGAAAGCCATTCTTTAGGAATTTTAGCTAACTTTTAAACATCTGACCACAATATGTTGTGGTTCTAACAGTTAAGACTACTATATAGAGGCTGAGTAGTTACTTTAAAAGTTTGCCCCCAAACAGACTTCGGGAGGATATAAATGACCAGGAATAACAATAATAAAGAAGAACCACTCGAAAAACAACTCTGGAAAGCTGCCGATAAGCTTCGTAAAAATATCGATGCCGCAGAATACAAGCACATTGTTTTAGGATTAATATTTTTAAAATACATATCCGATGCTTTCAAAGAACTGCACGATAAATTAAAATCCGGACAAGGCGCCTATGCCGGCGCCGATCCCGAAGACCGCGACGAATATAAAGCGGAAAATGTTTTCTTTGTGCCGCCTTCAGCGCGCTGGACCTATTTGCAATCGCGGGCAAAGCTGCCGGAAATCGGTAAAGATGTGGACTTAGGCATGGATGCGATTGAGCGGGACAATCCTTCCCTTAAAAATGTATTGCCCAAGGTCTATGCCCGGCAGAATCTCGATCCCACCAGTTTGGGCGGATTAATTGACCTGGTCGGCAATATTGCCCTGGGCGACGCCAAATCCAGAAGCGCCGATATTCTGGGCCATGTGTTCGAATATTTTTTAGGTGAATTTGCCATGGCCGAAGGCAAAAAGGGCGGACAGTTTTATACGCCCGGAAGCGTGGTGCAATTATTGGTGGGAATGCTGGAACCTTACAAAGGCCGGGTATTCGACCCCTGCTGCGGCAGCGGCGGTATGTTTGTGCAATCGGAAAAATTTGTGGAACAGCACCAGGGCAAAGTCAGCGATATTTCCATTTATGGACAGGAAAGCAACCAGACCACCTGGCGGCTGGCAAAAATGAACCTGGCCATTCGCGGCATTGACAGCTCGCAGGTAAAATGGAACAACGAAGGCTCTTTTTTAAACGATGCCCATAAAGACCTGAAAGCCGATTATGTGATTGCCAATCCGCCGTTTAATGACAGCGACTGGTCAGGCGGCCTGCTGCGCGGCGATGGCCGCTGGACCTATGGCGATCCGCCTGCCGGTAACGCCAATTATGCCTGGATACAACACTTCCTTTTCCATTTGAGCCCCAGCGGTCAGGCCGGTTTTGTGCTGGCCAAAGGCGCGCTGACTTCCAAAACTTCCGGCGAAGGTGAGATACGCAAAAAATTAGTGGAAGCGCGATTGGTGGATTGTATCGTCAACCTGCCCGCCAAACTTTTCTTGAATACCCAAATCCCGGCCAGCCTGTGGTTTTTAAGCCGTAATAAAGCCAACGGCAAATTCCGCAACCGCGTTGATGAAATTTTGTTTATTGACACCCGCAATATGGGTCATTTGATAAACCGCCGCACCCGCGAATTTTCTGACGAAGATATTTTGAAAATAGCTGAAACCTATCACAACTGGCGCAACCCGGACGGCAACTACGAAGATGTAAAAGGCTTTTGCAATTCCGCTTCCATTGAACGGGTAAAAGAACTGGACTATGTGCTGACCCCCGGACGCTATGTGGGCCTGCCCGATGATGAAGATGATTTCGACTTCGCGGAACGGTTTGGAAAGCTCAAGGCAGAACTTGACGAGCAGATGAAGGAAGAATCGCGGCTAAACGAACTCATTCAACAAAATCTTGAAAAAATAGAGGTGAAGGGATGAGAAAGGAGCTTACACATAAGGATTCCCTGTCTACATCAGTTATTGACGAGGCAAAGCTTTTTCATGACCTCCGTGAATTAATTCATTCCGTCCGATACCGTGTGGCCATAGCAGTTAATGCCGAACAATCGCTACTGTACTGGCAGTTAGGAAAACGGATTCGTACAGAAAATTTGGCCGATGGTCGTGGTGCCTATGGTAAGAAGATTCTTGCGACATTGTCACAAAAATTGGTGGCCGAGTTCGGAGATGGATACAGCTATTCGGCTTTGACCCGAATGGTTCGCTTTGCCGACTTGTTCTCAGATGAAGCAATTCTTGTAACACTGTTACAACATTTGGGATGGTCTATCCGTGTTGCCGAATACCTGACTGAATTGCCTCCTTTGAAATTACTGCAATCGCGTTTGCACCGGGCCATTGAATTGGCAAGGGAGGAAACTGCACGGATGCAGTTGGAGGTGAAGGGATGAGGAAGTGGAAGGAATGAAGGAGTGTCAAATTAGTATGAACAACGAGCTGCGATGGAAACAACGATTTCAAAATTTTGAAAGAGCTATGAAATACGGCCTATCAAACGAACAGTTAGAGATTATACGAAGCTTTTTGTCAAAAGAGCCGGCAATAGAAGAAGCAGTTCTTTTTGGTTCTCGTGCCATAGATACCTTCAAAGAAGCTTCCGATATTGATTTAGCCATAAAGGGAGATTTGTTTGACCTTTTTATGGCTAACTCGCTAAAAAACAGGCTGGAAGATGAGACAAACATACCTTTCATTTTTGATATTGTCGCGTATAAAAGTATAAAATCTGAGGAATTGAAACAGCATATCAGGAATAAGGGGGTTGTGATTTATCGTAGGATGGGTGATTGGAAAGAATTCTGCCTTAAAGATGTAGGATATGTTGTAACAGGTAAAACACCTTCAAAAAACAATCCAGAAGATTGGGGTGATGAAATGCCATTTGTTACTCCTTCTGATTATAAATATTAGTAACTACTCAGCCTCTATATAGTAGTCTTAACTGTTAGAACCACAACATATTGTGGTCAGATGTTTAAAAGTTAGCTAAAATTCCTAAAGAATGGCTTTCTATGTAACCTATAAAAGTAGACAAACCACAATATATTGTGTTCTGTAAGTTTTAAAAATCAATATCTGGTGGCTGAGTAGTTACATAAATATTACAGGAAAAAAGCTGATTTTTCAGAAAGAAATTTATCAACCGAAGGCATCAATCGTTTAAATAAAAAAGTATTGTCTGTTCACTCAATAATGGTTACTTGTATTGGTTCTGATATGGGCAAAGTCGCTATGAATATTTTGCCCGTTATTACAAACCAACAAATTAATTCAATTATACCTAATGAAGATTTGGTTGATAACGACTTTCTTTATTATTGTTTAGTCAGTATGTATGATAT
Organism: bacterium; assembly: GCA_030019105.1. Classification (GTDB taxonomy): domain Bacteria; phylum UBA9089; class JASEGY01; order JASEGY01; family JASEGY01; genus JASEGY01. The sequence goes on from JASEGY010000104.1 coordinate 8,653, forward strand.
ACTCAGGATTTATGGTGGTGATGGAACGGCTGTGCCTATTGTGAACAAAGGTGATTTTGAGAATTTAATAATTGAGCTGCCCCCACTCCCCGAGCAAAAGGCCATTGCCGCCGTGTTGAGTAGTTTGGATGACAAAATAGACCTGCTGCACCGCCAAAACAAAACCCTGGAAGCCCTGGCCGAGGCGGTTTGGCGGAAGATGTTTGTGGAGGAGGCGGAAGAAGGGTGGGAAAATGGCCAGTTGGGAGATTTGTTAGACACCATTGAATCCGGCAGTCGACCAAAAGGCGGGATAGACGCAAATTTGACCGGTGGTGTTCCAAGTATTGGAGCGGAAAATATCAATGGTTTGGGTTATTACGATTACTCCAAGACGAAATTTATTCGTGAAAATTTCTTCGACGCTATGAAAAGAGGGTTAGTTAGAGACTATGATGTTCTCATTTACAAAGACGGCGCTTACATAGGCAGGAAGAGCATGTTCGGAAATGGCTTCCCGTTTGCAAAATGCTCTATCAACGAACATGTATTTATCCTCAGGTCTAACATCAGAACCAATCAGTTTTGGTAACTACTCAGCCACCAGATATTGATTTTTGAAGTTCCTAAACCACAATATATTGTGGTTTGTCTACTTTTGTGGGTTACATAGAAAGCCATTTTTTAGGAATTTTTGCTAAGTTTTAAACATCCAACCACAATATGTTGTGGTTCTAATATGCAAGACCACTATATAGAGGCTGAGTAGTTACCAGTTTTTCTTGTATTTCTTGCTTGAACAAGATGAGATAGAACAATTGAATGCGAATTCCGCTCAACCTGGCATCAATCAAGAATTGCTGAAATCGTTAGATGTCACTATTCCCAATCCTGAAAAGATGCAACAGTATGGAAGCATTGTGAAGCCGTGGATCGACAAAGTTTTTGAAAACTGTTCACAAATCCACACGCTCGAGAAACTGCGCGACACCTTATTGCCCAAATTGATGAGCGGTGAAGTGAGGGTTAAGGCATGAAGCTTGCAAGTCATTATACTCTTGCATGTTATAGTTGATTATGGTATACTATAGCTGGTATGACAAATGCCAAAGAGCAAATGGTACTCTGGTCTATCTCGGTGATTAAAAGTCCTCCAGAAGGGCGATAAATTCAATAGTGAGGTTAATTAACATGCCACTATAGCGCTCACTTAAATTGAGCCGGGTATGCTCAGATAAATTGAGCCACCCTA
>JASEGY010001050.1 GCA_030019105.1 bacterium
GCGTAGGATAAGGGGACGTTGGGGCAGAGAGTGCTTAGCGAATAGCGAACTGGCTATGGTTTCTGTTAAGCACTTTCCGCACCAACGTCCCCTGGTATCTACCTTGCCTGAAGCTTGCGTTTCACTTTGCGTTTCATTTTTTCACTTTGCGTTTCATTATGCTGCTACATAAACCACATTTTTATATATCCCTTCTTCTTTGATCATTGCTTTATCCATTAACTTCTTCAAGTCTCTTGCCGCCTTTTTAATGTGTGAGAGGATGAACTTTTCAGCCATATCAATCTGGTCAATGATATTCCCATCAATTAGCTTCATATCCAAGAAATCAACAGCAACTGTGCCTTTGAACCGTGCACACCTTACCCTTGCCTGCAAGAAGAACTTTTGGGGGTCATTCCCAAACAACAAAATAGCGGCATTGGTCAACTCCTCTTCTTTAAGTAATTTCGGGATGGTTCACTTTAGTGTGAAGCTTGCGGGTATGTGGATAACTGTTTGT
>JASEGY010001051.1 GCA_030019105.1 bacterium
AATCAAGACTGTCCAGAAATTGCCCTTATTCCAGATATGAAAGCACGAGGTCTGTTATTAGTTCTTTTAATGCTTCTTCTTCCATATATCTATTCCTTCTTCAATCTCTTTTAGATATCTCAATTCCAATTTTTTCATCTTCTCATATTCTTCCTTATTTACTACTGACGGAGAAATTAGAACCTCATATTTCAGAAGTAAATCAGAAGAGACATCTACCATTTTATCCCGAAGTTTCCAATCTCCATTTTCAACAAGGATAAAAAGGTCAATATCTGACTCTGGATGATAATCACCGCGGCGCTTAGAGCCATATAGTTTAATCATCTCAATATTATCTGTGAAAGTCCTGAGTAGAATATCTTTGAATTCTTCTATAGCTTCCATTTCACTTCTTTTTAATCCAACTACCGGCATCCTTATTACCTCCTATCCAATTCACTTCAGGCCTTGTCCATCGTTTGGGCCATTGGATCAATTTTGTAGTGGTAGGGGTTTGAT
>JASEGY010001052.1 GCA_030019105.1 bacterium
TCCTGGGGTTGAAACCCCAGGCTTCATCACCTTGCTGCTTTGCAGCATTTTTGAGGTTACCCCTCGAATCAGCGTAGAGCCGATATTGTTACCAATTCCTGGGGTTGAAACCCCAGGCTTCATCACCTTGCTGCTTTGCAGTATTTTTGAGGTTACCCCTCGAATCAGCGTAGAGCCGTTTATTCGTGCTATTCGTGTCCCAATTTACCCCTCGAATCCGCGTAGAGCCATAACCCAACAACCCTGAACGTTGAACCAGGAACCTGTGAACGGTTACCACGGATTTAAGTCTTGGAGTAACTGTTCAGGTAGTACTTCACGACATTTGAATTTGTGGGTTAGTAAGGTTCACAGTTTCAGGTTCACGGTTCTGGGTTCTTTAACCTTGAACCTTGAACTTTGAACCTTGAACCGTGCCAACCCACAATAACAAATGTCATGAGGTAGTAGTGTAAATAAGGAAAAAGGGGAAAGAGGGGAAAATGGAAAAGGAAGAAAGAA
>JASEGY010001053.1 GCA_030019105.1 bacterium
TAGCCTATCTTGAATTCGCTTACCCCAAAATATTTATCTTAAGAGCTATAGATTGCCTTTATTCTGTCCACCTTTATCTCCTTCCTTCCTGACGACAAAAGTTGCAATTCCATTCGTTGGAATCTCGAAAGTTGGCCTTGTTCATCGTTTCGGCCACTTACGAGCTTTTTTGTGGTTGCAGAGCTTGCTCTGCCGTAATATCGAGCAAGCTCGACCACTACAAAATTGCTCCAATGGCCGAAACGATGAACAAGGTCGAAAAGCCTTTTGGTGTCTGGCAACAGGGTAACCACCAGACCCGGATAACAAATCGCCTGGCCCCACTTTTCTGCTACCCTACAGACAACTAACATATTATAAGTTTGCTTTAAAGAAAACAAATGTAGTCTAACATCTCTATCTGATTTTGTCAAGTAAAAAATATTGCTTCCGGGTAAAAAAGTCTGGAGACCGTTTTGAAATTGGGACTTTTATGATTTATGCTTGATTTTACTGGGCTT
>JASEGY010000105.1 GCA_030019105.1 bacterium
TCGCAATCGTAACATTCTCGCGGACAACGCAAATGTTGCGGGGTAATAGTATATCGTATTTCCGAGAATCCAATCTCCTTAGAGCTCCTTCCTCATCATGGGCTATATCTACCTTGTAGCCATGTTCTGACAAGACTTTTTGGGAGAACCCTGACCACCATGGCTTATCATCTATAAGCAGTATCTTTGGATTTTTTTTCACTTTATAGCTCCTTTGATTTTTTAGTAGGCAACCAGAGGACAAAGGTTGTTCCCTCTGGACCGGATGATTTTAACTCTATATTGCCCCCATATCTCTGAAGGATTGTCTTTACTAACAGCAGACCGACACCGCTTCCTATTGCTCCAGAGACCTGTTTCTTGAAAAGTTGTGACCTAATCTCTTCTGGTATTCTACAGCCGGTATCACTAATTACATCATGCTTCCAGATTGCTCCTACAATACCCAACCAGGCAAGAGCATTAGCCGCCGCCAGTTGCTCTTGAGTATCTTTTAATTCCTGATATTGGCTTGCATTTGGAGTAAATCCTGTTGTATGTGTGTAAGACAATGTAGTTTCTCCCACCTGAAATAGAGTATCTCTCTGCTATTCCACACTTGTATATACGGAAATAAAGGCGCCATCCCATCGGACAGCATGCTCATTCTTAGCCACAATCGTAATCTGAATTGGACGGCCGGGGGTTACAACCTGCCTGAATCGTTCTGTACAGCCAAGGATGAGATTTACCGGTTCTTCATTATATGTTCCCTTTAGCACTCCAAGGCATTGTGAGATGGAGGTATCGGTATTCTCATCAGCGCTGGGATAATTCATAAATACCGCAAGTTCTATTTCCGCCTGCTTAACTTCTTTGGGTAATGCTGCCTCATCAATCCTGATATTGGTGCTGACAATCCTCTCTTTGTCAAAACCGGCAGGCAATTGTTTGGCCGGGGCTTTGTATAGTTTGTCTGCTTTCCCATTTTCATAAACAAAATTAAATACATCAACGCTTTGTTCTCCACGAAGGTCTTTTTGCATCTGATCCTTTACTGTTTCAATATCATATCCCAGTCCAAGAAGAAACATCATTTTGACCAGTGCCGCCTCCGGAGTCATGTCCACTCCGCTTATGACCCCCAACTTTGATAGGGTAGCGCTGGCATCATAAAGCCCCATCTCCACCATTCCCTGATTGCACTGGGTAATATTAACAAGCGCTAAGTTTTTTTTGTTAACCGCTTTTTCAATTTCCTTCAAAAAATCTTCATTGGTCGGGGCATTGCCTGCCCCATAAGTTCTAAAAACTACCCCTTTCAACCCATCTATACTAAAAACACTGTTTAGTATTTCCGGACTTATACCTGGAAATATATCAAATAACATAACATTCTTTTCCAGGCTTTCATTAATAAAAAATCCTTTTGTGGACGGTTTTCGAATTACCTTTGTATTAATATCTATATGCTCCCCTGCTTTTCCTAATGATGGGTAATTAGGCGTGTCGAATCCCGAATAGCCACTTGAGCTGACCTTTCTGGCCCGGTTGCCGCGTAATATCACATTATTGAAACAGATACAAACCTCCGGAATCAGCGGTAAGTTAAAACTCTTTGGCGCAGCAAGGGTTAAAGAGGTCACCAGGTTTTGAAGTGCGTCGCTTCTTGGTGTACCGATTGATAATTGGGAACCCGTAACAATGACAGGTTTATCGAGATTTTCAAGTAAAAAGGATAAGGCTGTAGCAGTGTATGTCATCGTATCCGTGCCATGGAGAATAACAAAACCATCAAATTTCTCATAGTTATCTCTGATAACCCTTGCAATATCAACCCAGTAGTCAGGGTGCATGTCCGAAGAGTCAATTAGATCCATTTCATGCAGTTCAGTATCCAGAGGAATCTCCTCTAAAACAGGAGCAAACTTCTTAAGTTTCTCCCAGTTAGCTGGAACTAAGGGGCTAAGTGAATTACCCTTTTCTTTCGGAAGCATCCCGATAGTTCCTCCCGTATAAATCATTAAAACCTTACCCTTAGAATTATTAGTAGCCATTTTAAACTTCCTTAATTTAATATATTTTTGTAAGAACAACTCTAATGGTTGTCCATTACTCTCAGTCTATTGGCTCTACAGGCCCCACCTCACCGATAATATTCTCTGTCATCCGTTTTCGAATCTGATTAATTTTATTAGAGGGAGAAACCTCTCCCTTTTTCATTTCTTCCTTTACCAACGCCAGAACCCACCTAAACTTTGCGGTAGCGGCTGCATAGGTCATATTCCCAGTGGGAATGGCACCTGCATCCACAGCTGCCTTGCCAGGCGCATACGGTGAATCAAGGGTAGAACCGGCCGGGAATTGGCTGGTAATAATTGTTGGCTTCTTTTGTATTTCCACCATCTCTTTGATTATTGGAATGAAAGAATACCCTGCTTCATCCGGCACATTGCCCGCCCCAAATGATTGAAGGATTATCCCACGGCAATCACCTGATTCAATAGCCGGCTGGAGTAGCTTCGGCTCAAGACCAGGTATCAAGGCTACCTGCAAGATGCCCTTTTCAAAATAGGGCCGAAACTCAATCTCTCCGCGACCACCATTCCTCTTTTTCCTTGCGATTGGTTGCATATCAATCCTCTCAGTAATATAGGCCAAAGGAGGAAATGCCGGCGACTCAAAGGCATCGAATTTCCTTTCATCCTTCTTCTGAGCACGACAGCCGCGAAAGACAAAATCACCAAAGCTAATAACCACTTCTGCCAGTGGTTCCAAGGCTACCCTGCAAGCGCGTACCAGATTGATTCGAGCATCCCCGTGCAATATCCTTGGGGTGGTTTGGGCGCCAGTAAATACAATCGGAAAATTCAGATTACGCCCAAAAGCAAATGCAAGGGCTGATGATGAAAAGTGCATTGTATCTGTGCCGTGAGCGATTACAAAACCTTTATACCCATTGTTCCTTCGTTCGTATACAGCCCTGGCCATCTTCTCCCAATCGCTCGGGTTCATATTGGTACTGTCTTTATTGAGCAGTTCTACAAACTCAATCTCAACAAGTTCTTTAAGCTCAGGAGCAATCTTCAGAAAATCAGAGGGGTTTTCTGGTGGCCTCAAACCATCAGGAGTCTCTATCATTCCGATGGTACCGCCTGTATATATTAAACAAATCCTTGGTTTTGGTTTCTTGGACATAATTATTAAACTCTCCTAAAGTAGAAATCGCACTTTTTCTTCTCTTTCTGGTACTGTATGCAATCTTTGGGTTCGTGGGTTACTTTGACTTCAGTGCCTGTCAATTCTCTCAATACTCCTTGGATATAACCAGTCATAAAGCTACAGAGATTGGAATCTGTAGAAGTTCTACCAGAGGCAAGGAAATTACTCTTCAGTATAATCTTGCCATTGGTAACAAGTCCCTCGCTGTCTATTTCAATTTCGTTTGAGAATCTACCAAAGCCAACATCTGAATCAAATGCGCACCATTTATTGAACTTTTCCTGGATCGTGAGGCCAGCCCCACCTCGCCAGACATCTGTGACTATCTCTTTTCCAAAATTCTGCCCACAAATTAAACCTGCATGAGAGAGGGAAATTTCAACTTCCTTTTTGGCTTCATCCTCAGTTACCCCTCGACTAACCGTCTTTTTCACAATGTCAATACAAATATCACTAAACATACCAACGAAAGTCTCAACTCTGAGCGAGACATTTCGCTCTTTGTCTATCGGGTTGATCATCTTGCCTTCCTTTAGGTGTAGGGTAAAGACACGTTCCACTTCTTCAGGTGACTCTGCCAATCCCAATGTCTTCCTGAAAAATGAGAGGATATGATCAATTTGGATCAATCCCTTTGCTTCCTTAGGAATTATGTGAGCAAAAAGGTTTATGTATTCATGTGGGAGCAATACATTCTCCATAGAACCTTGAGCTTCTATATACAGTTTTTCCTTGAGTTCCAGTTCCCGGTCAGAGTGGAGAACACAAATATCCTCCCTCTCCAATTTTTTGCCTGATCCTTCTATTCCCTCATTCAAATATTCGAGCACTTTCTCTTTCAATTTGGAACTCCTTTGTTCCTCCATATCTGCAGGAATTCGAGTCAGGGCAAAAACAGAACGGATTGGGCTCTGCCAGGAAAGTCGGGGGGTATCTGCAAGAGAATGCCATACAAGGCGAACACCTTCCCAGTTTTCAGGGGTGTTGGCGAATAGATATAGGGTAGTATCGGGCCATAATCGAGTACAAATCCCTGTCGCTTCTGTAATTCCGCTGTGGGCATCAACCAGCAGATAATCTGGTTTCGGCTCAAGCTGTTGGGCAATACTTTCTTTCATATTCAGAAAAAAGAAAATATTCTTCTCTGGATCGTAATGCCGAGATCTCGGGGCATGATCTGACTTCTTTGGCATAAAGCAGAACATCTGGTGGAATTGTGGACTTGCAAGCCTTTGCCAATAATTCAGTGACTGCACATTACCGGCCGGGATAAAATGGATAACCCCCTTCTTTTTCGAACCCCCTGCTTTAATTTGACTGGTATATTTTGAGATAAACTCTGGCATCTCCTTATATCCAGATTCAATATACTCCCATATATAGTCCAGTGCGCCACATTCAACCCTTGCCTCCTCAAAAGACTCAACAAATTTGTGATGCAGGCCAGGGGCCTCGAAGTCAAAGTCCAGCACGCATACATTTTTCCCCAACCGAGACAGACACATTGCCAGATTGGCAAGCGTCAATGTTCTACCTGTTCCTCCTTTATATGAATAGAAAGTTATGGTCTTCATAGAGCCTCCTCTTAGGCTGCTTTTTTCCATGCTACTCCTGGTGTCAAGACGAGCTCGCTATCTTGATCAGGTATCACATTATCATCTTTTATCGCTTTGCGCCACCATTTATTTTTCCATGGGACTGGGGAGCGTGTTTTAAGCTCTTCTTCTATATTTCTAATCATATCCTGAGTTTCTTTCATAGTTATTCCTAAATCAGATTGTATAAAGATGGCATGAAGTGCCTTAATCCGTTTTGGATTAAAGTACTTATAGGTCAATGCCAGTCGAGCATATCCTTTGCCCAGAAGATTCTCTTTATAGGCACACGAAACGATCAATTCAGCAGTCTCTAACAAACGATCCATATCCTTCGGCTGAGGAGTCCATTTGTCGTCAAAGCGATTACAAAGTAATTTGGCCCAGTGATCCATTTGTTTAACTAATACATTTTTCTTCTTGACCACAAACCATAACTCCTCGCTTTCTACCCAGGAAAAACAAATTGTTCCTATCTTGTCATAATAGAGAGCAGTGTTGACATCTATTTCTTGCCATGCAGCCTCTCCATCCAAAATGAACCCATCAATAAATGGCCTTTTGACATAAAGGATTGCATCGCCTTCTTCTGCCTCAGTATCAGGCAGCCTTGTTATGCGTCCCTCGTGAACATAGGCGTCAAAAGCAGCTTGATTAATAGGCGACTCCCTTTTCTTCCCTATCATTTTCTTAAACATTCCGTCTTTATCCTGAACAATAGGAACTGGTATTCCACAATGTTCAGACGGTGTTCCATTAAATCCAACAATTATCTGTTTCATAGATCACACTCCTTGAGTACCCATCTCTCCATAGCCTTGCAAAAATCTATATCATCTTCATTAAATTTAAGTCGCTTTGCTGTGGAAAAAATCTGTTCTAAAATACCAGAACTCCTCAACTCTTTCAATGGCTTAGAACAACTATGCTTGTCGAGGCTCCACGCAACCACAACCCCCCTCAGATCCACTTCCTTTTCAATCCCAACCTCCCATGTCCAGACTGTCCATTGAGGATGTTCCGTATCCTTTGACTGATAATCGTAAAGACCTTCAGGATGCGGACAAACTGGCTTTTCCTCTCTCCAATAATCCTGGAGTTCGTTGAAATAAGTAGCAAGAAACCAGGCAAAGTCTTGTCGTGGGTTGCGGATTTGCTCCAATGCCTCTTTAATATACACCTTTGCCCGATCCCGATTGCCCCGCGAGGCAAAGAATTTATACATAGCACCTGTATCAAAAGGAGTCCATGACTGTGGGCAATCATTAGTTGCCTCAACGCTTAAGGCAATGGCATAGTCACCATAAGCAGGGCAGGCTCTTCCAAGATAGAAGTAAACATTGGATCCGAGTTCCAAAAACTCTTCTATCTCACAAGATTCCTTACTCGCAGAGCCTTCAACAGAAATCGGGATAATACCGTTAGATTCTATCAGCTTTTTGAGTGATATATGATTTCCATCTACACGAACAGAAGGGACTTTCTCCGCCACATAGGTTGCTTTGGCAATGTTTTTATTGAATCTTTCTCTCCAGCCAGGGCAGTTGAAATTATCTCTGTCTCTTAAGGGCATCTCACCCCTCCTCTGAAATTTGAAATGACCAGAATTAGTACAATCTATTTTTTGTTGTATCAAGATATTCTCTCAATGTTCTCTCAATGAGCTTATCTGGCATAGAGTTCCTCCCGTCTTGAATACAGTTTTTTCCCAAGATAAAACCCTCTATCAAGAAAGTTTCATCTGTCTGGCTTTTATCTCTTTTTGTTCGTCTTTGTAAAGCGTCTTTAACATAACAAGGATTTGTGTGCCAGCAGGAAGTCCTACCTGTTTCTCAAGACAAATAATATTGCCCTCAACTATACCATTATACAGACCTCGTGCTTTCATATCTGGAATAAGGGCAATTTCTGGACAGTCTTGATTGACAATAAGCAAGCATAGTATGCAAATTGATAATAAAGTAGTCTGATGATTAGAGATTGACGGATGCGACTGTCCAATTATTGCACAACTGCCTGTGGCCAAAAGGCTTATTGTCGATTTGGCGAGGGCAAAGCACGAGGTCTGTTATAAGCTTTTTTCAAAACTTTCACATCCTTCTCTGATTTCGGTGTTTTTCAGTGTTTAGTTTCTGGTTTTGGGCTTCTGTAGAGTTCTCAAAATTATTATACACCTATTTTTTCGCTCTACCAAGAGATTTCTCCAATGCAAAGGCAATTTTAAACAACGTATGTTCATCAAATGGCTTACAAACTATCTGGAGTCCAATTGGAAGACCATCTTTTGAGAATCCACATGGAATACTTATGGCCGGGACACCGGCAAGATTAATGGTGACGGTGTATATGTCTGCTAAATACATTTGTAATGGATCATTCATCTTCTCGCCAATTTTAAAGGCCGGGAATGGAGAAACAGGGGTTATTAAGGCATCATATTTTTCAAAGGCCTTATCAAAGTCCTGTTTTATCAATGTTCGCACCTTCTGCGCCTTCAAGTAATAGGCATCATAGTAGCCCGCACTCAAGGCATAGGTGCCCAACATAATCCTTCTTTTCACTTCATCGCCAAAACCTTCACTCCTTGTGGCTCGATACATCCCAATAAGGTTTTTCTCCTCTTTTCTCAATCCATATTGGACCCCATCGTATCTGGCCAGATTTGAACTGGCCTCAGATGTAACTAAAATGTAGTAACAAGGGATGGCATATTCGGTATGAGGCATTGAAATATTTTCACATTGAGCCCCGATTCCTGAGATGAGATTAATGGCCTGAAGAACAGCAGATTTCACTTCAGGATCAATTCCCTCAGCAAAATATTCTATTGGAATTCCGATTTTGATATTTTTTAAATCTTCTTCTAAATAATTCAGATAATCCGGCACATCGTTTTTTACAGAAGTGGAATCTGCTGAATCATAACCACTAATTACCTTCATCAATAAGGCGGCATCAGTAACATCTTTTGTTACCGGCCCGATTTGATCAAAAGAAGAGGCATAAGCAATAAGGCCAAATCTCGATACTCGTCCATAAGTGGGTTTCAACCCCACCACACCACAAAATGAAGCAGGTTGTCTGATTGAGCCGCCAGTGTCAGAACCCAAAGCAATAATTGTCTCATGAGCTGCTACAACCGCTGCAGACCCACCACTCGTTCCTCCGGGAACATAGTCTAAATTGCAGGGGTTTCGTGTTGGACCATAGAATGAGGTTTCGGTAGAAGACCCCATCGCAAATTCGTCCATATTAGTTTTGCCAATAATAACCGCATCTACTTCCTTTAGTCTTTTAACCACAGTAGCATCGTAAGGCGGAATGAAGTTATGCAGAGTCCGGGAGGAACAGGTAGTCTTTATCCCCTGAGTACACATATTATCCTTGATAGCAATAGGAATGCCGGTCAAAGGCCTGATCTCATCACCCCGGGCTATTCGTTTATCTACTGCCCGGGCCGTATCTAAGGCCGGATCAAAGGTAGTCTCGATATACCCATTTACCTTTGGCTCTACCTCTTCTATCCTTGAGATGACAGACATAGTCACCTCTTCTGAACTTACTTCTTTCTTTTGTAGTAACTGATGAATCTCATGGGCCGTAAGCCGGTAAAGTTCCACGCTTCTATTCCTTCCTTGTCAGTTGTCCTTTGTCTTTTGTCAGTGGTCAATTCGCTTTTTCAGGGACACAAAGGACATAAAGGACACAAGGGATAAAGGATAAAGGACAAAGGACAACTGACAACTGACTACTCCAGCAAAAAATCCCGCAAAGACTTACTGATTGATTTGTGACGCAATCTCTGAATAGCGCTTACCTCTATTTGCCGGGCACGTTCCCGGGTTATTCCAAGCCTCTGGCCTATTTCTTCTAAAATATGCGGTCTTCCACCTTCAAACCCATAACGAAGCCGGATGACCATCCTCTCTTTTTCTGTTATAGTCTCAAAAAGCTCCTCCAAACTTTGTCTGAGCATCTTTAAAAAAGTGGCCCCTGTCGGAGAAAGTGATTCCTTATTTTCAATATAGTCTCCTAACTCACCCCCGTTTTCATACGTGCCAAGGGGAGACTCTAATGACCTGGCATCCTGGGCAACATTTACAATTTCAATGATCCTGGAAGTAGGCAGCTCTATTCTGGCGGCGATCTCCTCCAGAGTCGGCTCCCGCCCTAATTCATAAGAAAGCTCCCTGGTAACCTTCATACACTTGTTGATCAGCTCCACAATCGGAATAGGAAGTCTGATCATTCTCCCTTTATCAGCCAGGGCACGAATAATAGATTGTCTGATCCACCAGATAGCATAAGTGCTAAACCGGTAGCCGGTTTGATAGTTGAATTTTTCCACCGCCTTCATTAACCCTAAATTTCCTTCGTTTATTAAATCAAGAAATGATAGTCTGTCACTTGCATATCTTTTCGCTACATTGACCACCAACCTGAGATTGGCTTCAGTAAATTTTCGCTTGACTTGTTGAACCTTGTCTCGCAATAATTCAATCCCCGAAATTGTGCGCTTCATCTCCTTATCAGACATACCCTTAAGGCTTCCCGGAAGCTCATCCCGCTTCAAACGACCTCCTTTCCAATCTTCAACCATGGCCCTTATCTTATCCACAGATAGTTGGAGGTCTTTCTCTATCGCGCTGATTTCGTCTTCGCCCATTCTTATCTGTTTGCCTAATTCTATCTCTTCCAGGGGTGTTAACAGAGGTATTTGAGATATTTCCTTGAGATATATCTTAACCGGGTCTTCATAATAATTAAGCCTTTTCGTTCCTTCCCTGACCGGATTTTCAATCACCCTGATTTTCATTTGTTCTAATCCGGCCAAGAAGTTCCCCACTTCAGGATGGAACTCATCCTCAGGGAATACCTCGTGAATTTCTTCGTAGGTAACATATCCCCTTTTCTTACCTTTTGTGATTAATCCCTTAACTTCTTTTTCCCTCTCCATAGCTCTTTTTTGTCAGTGGTCAGTATAGCTTTTAAGATACTATTTTTGGGGTAAGCGAACTCAAGACAGGCTGTTCAACTTTTGGAGTTAATCCTTT
>JASEGY010000106.1 GCA_030019105.1 bacterium
ACTACAACACCCAATTTGGTCAAGCACTTTTTGCCGAAACGATGACCATCGCCAAATATTTCGACCTTGTACGGTTAGATATTGAAGGCAGGCGACCGCAACCACGCTTCAGCCCCAGCGGGGCGGAATGTTTATAGCCTTGGTTCAGATGAATCAGGGTAGCTCCAGCGGAGCGATATGTTCTACCCACATCTCGCCCCGATGGGACTTAATTGGTGAGGTTAACGGCTGGCTATAAACAATCGCCCCGCTGGGGCTGAAAATCTAACCGTACAGGTCGAAATATTTTGAAAACTCTTGAGCATAGGTATTTGAAATGACAGATATTAAAAATAAATTTGCTGTAGTGGTTGTTTCTTGTGACAAATACTCTGATTTATGGAAACCATTTTTTCAATTATTTGGGCGATTTTGGCTGGATTGTCCGTTTAATGTTTATCTTCTGAGTAATGAGGTCATTGCTAATATACCGCGAGTAAAAAATTTATTAATTGGAGAAGACATATCTTGGTCTGATAACTTGATAAAAGGTGTAAGCCAATTAAAAGAAAAAAATATATTTTTGGTTTTAGATGACCTTTTCTTATTTGATTTTGTAAATTCACAAAAGATATTAGAAGTTTTTGATTGGATTATAAAATCAAAAGCCAACTATGTGAGATTAAATCCCTTCCCAAGGCCGGATAGACAGTATAACAAATTGGTCGGAGTCGTCTCAAAAGGAACTATTTACAGAACTTCAACTGTGTCGTCGGTTTGGAAAAAGGATGTTTTGCTTAACTTGCTTAAGCCTGGCGAAAGTGCCTGGGATTTTGAGGTATATGGTACTGTTAGATCGAACAGTTATGACGGCTTTTATTCTACTTGGGAAAACCATTTTCCTATAATCAATACGGTAATTAAATCAAAATGGCAAAGAAAGGCGGTCAAAAAGATAACATCTCTTGGGATTGATATTGACTTAACTGTTAGGGAAGTAATGACGCCCCTTGAAACGATAGTTTTTTATTTTGGACGAATGCGCTCAAAATTATTGAAACTTTTCCCAGCGAAGTATAGGGGAGGAATAAAGGATTTTGTCCTGAGAGGTAGGTATAATTACAAATCAACTTTAAGCAAATAAGGGCGTGGTTCAAATCAGGGTGACATTCTTACCTTCCCGAAAGCTTCAAGCTTTCGGGAAGGTATCCCCCAAGTGTTCGCCGAAACTGACCCTTTTTGAACCATGCCCAAATAAGCAATAAGATATTGCTGTTACCATGAAAAACACTCAAAACAATATACATTTAATGATAAAGGATAGTATTAAATATGTTATCAGCAAGATTATACCTGGTCTTTCCGGCTTCTTGGTCGTTATTCTATTCATACGAATAATAGGAGCCGAGCAATATGGACGATATGCGCTTGCTTTTTCTTTTGTAACTATGGCCAGTGCGTTTTTTTCGGGTTGGATTAATCAGTCGCTTTTGCGTTTCTACAATAAATATGTGCGTATTCCCGTAGCAAAAAAGTCTATTATCATAGCACTTTTTTTATCGACTGCTGTTGGTATAGCAACGCTATTGCTGGTAAACACTTTAGGCTTCAGTCCTCAGAGCAGATATTCCTGGTTGCCATTTATGCTGATTCTGGCTCTCTTTGGAGTATTTAACTTTTACCAGTTGCGAATTGCTTCATTCCGGGCACAAATAAAACCTGATCATGTGGTTCTCTTGACTGGGTTACAGGCAATATTACAAATAATTTTATCTGTAATATTTTTCTTCACTATAGACAAGACTTGCCCGGTGGCTCTCTTTGGATTACTCCTATCATACGGGTTGCCTTTATTTCTTTGGTTCCCATGGTTTTCGGGGGGACACATCGGTATCAACCAACCTAAAAATCATAGAATTGGGACTAAATTTATTATCAGTCACCTTTGGCAGTATGGATGGCCTCTGTCTTTCTGGTACGCCTCCATGTCCATGTTGCAAGTAACTGACCGATATTTAATTCAGCGTTATTATAGTTTTGATGAAACTGGTATTTATGCGGGTGTTTTTGATCTTGTTACTCGCGGATATTCACTTTTATTATTTCCGATAACCCTTGCATCTCATCCGCGTATCATGAACTATTGGAATCTAAAAAAACGGAAGGAGGCTTTGTCTATTTTGAAGTGGGCAATGGCAGCTCAATTTACCATTTTCGTGCTACTTGTTAGTATCTTTTTAATTTTTTCTTCTTATCTTGCCAATCTTATAGATGCTATGTTGAATGTTAAAAAGTCAGTTTCTTCTTTAATAATACCGTTGCTGGTCGGTGGATTCCTTTGGCAGTTTGCTTTGCTGGCTCACAAGCCATTTGAGCTGTCTAGGAAAACTCAATGGATGCTGATTGCTGTAGTTGCTGCACTGGTCACTAATTTCACAGGAAATTATTATTTTTTACCTGGTTATGGAATAATTGCTGCTGCTTATACGACGATAATTTCTGCAGTTGTCTACTTATGCTGCCTGCTACTCCTATCTCGTTGGACTGGCATAAACTTAAACAAGCAGTAATACTTAAAGGTTGCTCGAAATTCCAGGGTTCCCCTCAAAACCCTTACATAATAAGCACTTTGAGATATACGCCACCGAAACGACCTACAATTAGGGAATCTCAGAGACGACTCCTTTGTTGTTGCCCGATATTAGGCGAATTTACGCTCCAGGTAACAGGGTGACAGACCAATCTTTTCACTCATCTCATTTGGAGAGCATCCAGTAAAATCGGGCATCCTGAGAGATGATATCGTCTGCGCCAGTATTGGCAGGTTGTTTTAGGCCTTCAGCTCTGAAACTTCTTAATATTATTGACGTTTCGAGTAATGGCTAAAATTTCGAGCAACCTTTAAGTAATATAAGGTTCAAGGTTCAGGTTGGTCACTTCGCGTTCTTCGAACCGTGAACCCTGAACTTTGAACCTTGGAACTGAGAACCTGAGCAGTTACGGCTACTTGGCTCTTACCCTTAGATTTGAAGAAGATACAAAAAGGCTTTAATGGATGATGGTGGATAGCTCAGTATTAACAATTATTCCTGCTTTTTTACTCTTGATGCTTGCATTGTTTGCACGTGCTATGCAAGGTAATTGGCTTGCACCTGGAGCATTTTTTTCTCTTTGCTGGACAGCTTTTACATTTATCCCATTAATATGGGCACCAGAATACATTATCTATCCAGCCGGCCTGTGGGCGATTGTTATGATTGTTTTCTCATTTCAGGCTGGTGCATTGATCAGATTCCCATTGATGACTCCAAGTGAAAATGAAGTGGAATCCAACAATATTGTCAGTGCATGGATTAGAAAAAGAATGTTTCATTTTCTCTTTTTACTTACAGTTATATCAGGTATCGGAGTAGCACTTTTGGTATCTATAGGAATAAAAATGCTTGGAGCGCCATTTTCTATTGAGGGATTGTTACGATTGGGAAATTTGTTCTCGGTACTCAGATATAATGAAGAATTTTCTTCACCATTAATAGTTAACGTCTTTTTATACTGGGTGTACCCGGCGACACTGTTTGGAGGTCTTTATTTCAGCTTTACCAAAACCTTCAGAGAAAAATTAATTTGTATACTGCCAATTTTCATTTCGTTTCTTAACGGAATAGTTGTAGCCGCAAGGGCAGGAATATTATTTTCCATTGTCCTCTGGCTTTCGGGCTTCTTGTCTATGAAGGTCTATCTATCCCGTGGCAAATATAAGGCACTTAAGTTTGAACATGTATCAATTGCATCGATAGGTATTTTATCGCTGTCAGGTATTTACATGTTACTTCAATGGCTCCGAGGTGGGATTGAGGCATCTGCAAATTTTAGCAACATATTCGTTCATATGAAAGTGGCCATTGCAGGTTATCTTTCTGCTTTTACTGCTTGGTATAACACTTATGAATTCTATAAATTATCAATGGGGGCTTATACTTTTGCCGGCCCCTTTAATTTTCTTGGTTTAGCAGAAAGGGAACAGGGTTTATATTCTATTCCTGTGTACATTGAATCCGGTAGTTTTACAAATATATTTACAATATTCCGTGGGCTAATACAAGATTTTTCTCTTCCAGGTACGCTTGTTATATTTTTTCTGGCAGGACTTGTCAACAGCCTGTCATATCACGAGTGTATTAAAGGAAATATGCTTTGGATTTTGCCGCTGTCTATTTTTTATGCAATCACTCTTTTTTCACCTTTGACAAGTATATTTACATATAATAGCGTTGTAGCCGCATGGATTGTAGCAAGTGCAGTATGGTTTTTGGCAGCGGTCGAAGAAGGTACATGCTGAAAAAGGAAAGATAAATTATGAATAAAAAGTTTACTTTTATAACAGTTAACTACAAAAATACTTATTACACACATCAATTGGTAGATAGCCTGACAAAGTTAGAGGGGTTTTCTGAATGTCAGGTTGTGATAGTGGATAACGAATCAAGCGACAAAACTAAAACAGAACTTGAGAAACTAAAGATGAAATATCCGAATAATATAAGCATTTTTTATGTTTCTGATAATTTATATTATTGGCGTGGAGCTTCATTCGGGATAAATAAAGTACATTCGGACAAAAATAACATGCCTGATTGGGTAATTGTATGTAACAATGACATATTAATCGAGCAAAAAGATTTTCTAAAAAAACTTAATTCTTTTGGTAATAAAAAATATGGCGTAATAGCTCCTGCCATAATCTCATCTAAAACCGGAAAGGATCAAAATCCATTTAGAATCAACCCACTTTCGCGCAAGGAACAGCTTAAATGGGCATTGTTCTGCACAAATTATTATATTGCTAAACTTATGCTTTTTTGTAAAGATTTGCTTGTTTTGCTTAAATTAAAATCTAATCATAAAAAAAATAGTTTTTTTGAACAAAAAATTTATGCACCACATGGATCATTCGTAATTTTTTCAAAAGTTTTTTTTGAAAGGGGCGGTTATTTAGATTCAAATTTCGATTTATACGGTGAAGAAAATACTACAGCCGAGATCGCGAAACGAATTGGCCTGCCTGTGTATTATTGTCCATTTTTGAAGGTCTTGCATTGTGAACATTCCTCTACAGGAATGAAATTTACAAAGCAAAAATATTATAAAGGAAAAACCTCTTACAGGTATTTCTGTAGAGAGTATTTAAGCCGTTGAAAGTTGGGACTATGGATAATGCATAGGCAATAATTTCAGAAGCTTACATATTTCATCCGAGAAGCCATCGAGTCGGTTCAATTTCAGACCCATTGAGATTAGGCGATGATTATTATGGACGACTTCTCTAATGATAATACCTGTGTGAGATTATCGAAGAAAAGATAAACGGTATAAAAATAAACGGTATGAAGGAGTAGATTCTTTTGTCAAATTCAGTATTAGTTTCAATAATTATTCCCTGTCGCAATGAGGAAAAGCATATCTCTAAGTGCCTTGATTCTACTATTGTTAACGATTATCCAAAGGATAAATTTGAAGTTTTGGTTGTTGATGGAATGAGTGAAGATGGGACAAGAGAGATAATTGGGAAATATGCTCAACAATATACGAATATTAAGCTTTTGGATAATCCCAAAAAGATTGCGCCGACTGCCATGAATCTTGGTATCAAAGAGGCAAAAGGCAATATAATTATAAGAATGGATGCTCACACTGAGTATCCGAAAGACTATATTTCAAAGATAGCCTATTGGCTTGAAAAGAGTGGTGCTGATAATGTTGGGGGGATGTGGGTAACTCTACCTGGGGCAGATACATTAAAAGCAAACGCCATTGCCTTTGCCCTATCTTCTCCCTTTGGGGTTGGCAATGCTATGTTCAGAATAGGGATAAAAGAGCCTGCTTATGTTGACACTGTCCCTTTTGGGGCTTACAGAAAAGAAGTGTTTAGCAAGATTGGTCTTTTTGATGAAGAGCTTGTCAGAAATCAAGACGATGAATTCAATCTCAGGTTGATTAAGAATGGCGGGAAGATCCTGCTGGTTCCTGAGATAGTCTCATATTATTATGCCAGGGATTCCCTCTCAAAACTCTGGAGAATGTATTGCCAGTACGGATACTTCAAGGTTCGGGTTATTCAAAAGATAGGCGCTGTCCTTACCCTAAGGCAAGTTATTCCTTCTTTATTTGTTGGTTCTTTGATGCTTACAGGCATCCTGTCGTTTTTAACTAAATATTTCTTAGGGATGTTTTTTGTCATATTTGGGCTTTACCTCGTAGCTAACACAGCTTTCTCTTTTCATATTGCCTTAAGAAAGGGATGGAAACTGTTCTTGGTCCTCCCACTTGCCTATGTTACTCTTCATTTTGGTTATGGATTAGGATTCTTGAAGGGAATCTGGGATTTTATGATCTTAAAGAAACACTTAAAGCAAAAAATAAAGGATGTATCACTGACAAGATGAGCGCGATAGAAAAAATCGGATGAGCCTATGAAAATAGTAGATTTGAGCAAAGATAATTACGCATTATATCTTCAGCAAATTACTGAAGTGCATATGGATGCTTATTCAAAAAAGCACCTGACAGCAAATTTTTCACAGGAGAAACTCGAAGAGTATTACCAATGCTTGATCGAGGCAAGTGAGCTTTCATTGATTTGTCTCGATGATAGTTCGGGACAGAATGAGATAGGGTCGCCTCTGGTGGTGGGCTTTGTGATTGCGGGTTCGGCTGTTTCTAAGGGCGTAGCAAAGTTTTTATCATTAAATCGCTTGTATGTTTTATCTGTTCTGTTAAGAAAACCAAGGTTCTTAATTGAGAAGTTTTTTGTTACAATAATTTCTAGAGTAAAAAAAAGCAAGCCTTCTGCCACAGAGTTTCGTTTGATGTCGATAAGTGTGCGAAGTAGCTTTCAGTCTAAAGGAGTTGGTAAGATCATGCTGGACTGCTTTGAACAAGGCCTCATTAATCATGGAATTAAAAGCTATGGACTATCAGTAAGAGGAGAGAATGTCCGGGCCGTAGCATTTTACGAAAAAAATGGCTTTAAATTAGAAAAAGTATCACATGGTTCTAAGTATTACTTTAAAAATCTTGGGCAATAGACTCAACATTAGAAAAGCCCATCTTACAAGCCCTTACCCGGTGTGGTATAAACAATCTTTCTGACAAAAAGATTCTTGATGTAGGATGTGGAACAGGCGGGGTGTTAAGAGAATTCGTAAAATATGGGACGAATCTGAGAATTGCTCCGGCATTGACCTTCTTCCCGATAGGATTGAAACAGCAAAACACATTTCCCCGAACATTGACCTTAGATGCAGTAGTGCCGAGGAACTTCCCTGGAATGATAAATACTTTGATATTATCCCATCTTTCGGTAACGTTATGTAACAATTTTAATTTTAGCTATACTATTTTATGTAGCCTAAGTGGCTTGGTTTCCGGTGGTGTTTTTAGCTTTCGGTAATTCTATACAACAGCCTTAGCTTTAGCTATACCATTTTATACTATTTTATAATTAAGATTGTTTAAAAAAATTAAGCGAATAATGGGATTATCTTGTGCTTTACGGTTTTTTCGTCCATCTTTGATGAGGAGATGAGACAGAGAATCGCCTCTGAGATGCTCCGTGTTTTAAAGCCGGATGGTATCCTCTGGTATGACTTCCACATGGACAATCCTAAGAATACCGATGTCAAAGGGGTAAAGAAGAAAGAAGTCAAGCAGCTTTTCCCAAATCGCGCACCTTTGATTTTCGACGAATTACCCTTGCCCCACCCATTACCCGCCTCTTAGCCCCATACTCCTGGCTGCTCTGTTACCTTCTGGAAAAGCTCGGGTTTTTGAATACACATTATCTGGTGGTTATCGGGAAAGTAAACGGAGGCTAAAACAATTGACAGGCGAAAGGAAGTATGATATAAAGTATCTGTTGGGTAATCAGGAGGAGATTGAGTAATGACTGAAAAAAATCCTTTGAAGCTGAATAAACTTGAACAGGCAATGGTAGATGATCTTAAGACTGATCTTCTGAAGAAGCTAAAAGATGAGGTGGTATTGATAAGACTTTTCGGCTCTAAGGCCCGTGGAGATTACCATAAGCATTCGGACATAGACCTGTTAGTGATCTTGCGGCATAAAGATAGGAAAACAAATGAAAGATTATCAGAGGTGGAATGGGAGATACTTGAGAAATACAATTTCCAGTCCTATATTTCTGTAGCAGCTTATTCTCAAAAGGAATTTGATGGGTTTTGCAGATTACAAACCCCTTTCGCCCAAAATGTAGCTAAGGAGGGAATATCCTTATGGGATATAAGCCGGAAAACAAAAGCAGCTTGATTTCTAAGTACTTAGAGATAGCGCAAGAAAGACTAAGAACAGCAGAAGCCGCGTTAAACATCGGTAGCTACAGAGATTCTATCTCCAGGTCTTATTATGCCTTTTTAGATGCCGCTACTGCTTGTCTCATCACTAAAGACCTGATTCCCCAATCCCATGCAAGCGCCATTACATTGTTTGGGTTACATTTTGTTAAAGCAGGGATAGTAGAATCAAAGTATGGACGTTGGTTTAATAAAATTGAACGGGCCAGATTAGCCGCCGATTATGAACATACCAAAGAATTTACCAGAGAAGAGGCAGAAGAAGCGCTAAATGAAGCGAGAGAATTTGTATCCGTTATCCAAAATATGATGGAGTTATGTAGCAATGAATAGAAATAGTAGTCAAGTAATTCAGCGATATTAAGATCGTTGTAGGGTTAGGTGTCAATGACCGGAAGGAGGGGAACAATATGACTGTGGAGATGATTCCTATCAGTGAGGTGAAGAAAAATCTAAGCGCTGTAGTTGATAAGGTAGAGAAAGAAAAAAAGGCCTACCGGATAGATAGAAATAGTCGGGCAGTGGCGATAATTGTTAATATAAATGAGTATAATACCCTACTCCAACGGCTTGAGGATTTAGAGGACATTCGTGATATGTTAGAAGCCCAAAAAGAACCAGGACGCCCATTTGCAGCTATTAGCCCTCAAAAAGTTGAAATTGCAAAGAATCCAGCCAGAGCTTTATGGGGAAGTTTGAAGTCAAAAAAATCGGCAGACCAATTGAAAATGGAAGCATATGAAGAACTGGGAGATGTAATAAATGCCAAAATATCTGGATGAATTTGACAGGCAAAGAATTTATGTGGAGTCTAATATCTTTCTGTTTGATGCATTAGCGGATGAGGATTTTGGTCAGTCGAGTGTTGAATTCCTTGAAAGAGCTTCTTACGGAGAATTTGAGATATTAACAGCTTCGTTAACAATAGATGAGGTAGCATTTGTGGCCTTAAAAGTAGAGCTTGAAAAGGAATACAATATAACAAGCAGCCAGGTATTCTATTTAAAAAAACATCCGGATGTGGTAAAGCTATTAGCTTCCAGAGTGAATGCCATCCTTGAAAACATCTTCCAACTATCGACAATTATTGAAGTAAATGAAACGGATATTAAACTAATGGGAAAATACATGGAGGACTTTGGTCTCCTCCCAAGAGATGCCATCCATTTAGCCGTAGCCCATCGGTTAGAAATCTCTTGCTTTGCTTCTAATGACAAAGACTTTGATGGAATTTCAGAAATAGTCAGGTATGCGCCCAGACCTTCTTAGCGCGGCCTCTGGCCGCAACCAAACCAATTTTGGATTGCAGATTGCGG
>JASEGY010000107.1:0-1379 GCA_030019105.1 bacterium
AGCCTATCTTGAATTCGCTTACCCCAAAATATTTATCTTAAGAGCTATAGTTACGCGGTCTCTTTCTGAAGGATAATGGTCGGCATCAACTTCTTTTCTACGGCCTCTTTAGTAATAATACATTCCACAATATCAGTCCGAGAGGGAATCTCATACATTATATCAAGCATCAACTCCTCAATTATAGCCCGCAGCCCCCTTGCCCCGGTCGCTCTCTTCATGGCAGCAGCAGCTATAGATTCTATAGACTCTTCCGTAAAATGAAGTTTGACCCCTTCTAACTCAAGGAATTTTTGATACTGTTTCGCCAGAGCATTACGTGGTTCAACTAAAATTCGGCATAAATCATCTTTATCTAAGGCATCAAGACCAGAGGCAATTGGAATCCGGCCGACAAACTCCGGAATAAGGCCATATTTCAAGAGATCATCCGGGATAAGCTGGGCCAGTATCTCCCCGATCTTCTTTTCTTTTTTCTGCTTGATCTCTCCGCCAAAGCCCATTGTTCTTTTGCCAATTCGCTGTTCAATAAGCGATTCCAGGCCAATAAAGGCCCCCCCGCAGATAAAGAGGATATTAGTTGTATTAATATGGAGAAAATCTTGATTGGGATGTTTCCTTCCGCCATGAGGCGGAACATTGGCTACGGTTCCCTCCAGGATTTTCAACAGGGCTTGTTGAACGCCTTCGCCTGAAACATCCCTGGTAAGAGAGGCATTTTCTCCTCCCTTACGGACAACCTTATCAATCTCGTCAATATAGATAATACCTGTTTCAGCTCGTTTAATGTCTAAATCAGCTACTTGAATGAGGCGGAGCAGGATATTTTCCACATCTTCCCCCACATAACCGGCTTCAGTCAGGGCAGTGGCATCCACAATAACAAAAGGAACCTCGAGTATCCTGGCCAGGGTTTGGGCCAATAAAGTCTTTCCCGAACCCGTAGGGCCGATAAGCAAGATATTACTCTTTTCTAATTCCACATCCTTGGTGGGGATATTTATCCGCTTATAATGATTGTAAACGGCGACAGAGAGGATTTTCTTGGCCCTTTCTTGTCCGATGATATACTCATCCAACATTTGTTTGATCTCTTTAGGCCGGGGAATGCCTACTAATTGAGGCGGTCTTTCCTCCCATTCCTCAGCGACAATTTCGTTGCAAAGTTCAATGCATTCATCGCAAATATAAACACTCGGCCCGGCAACCAACCGTTTTACTTCACGTTGGCTTTTACCGCAAAAAGAACATTTCAAATTCTCTCTTCCCTCACTAAATTCCAGCATACTTCCCCCTTTTTGGATTTTGGGGCATTGTTATAGGACTTATATAGCTCTTAAGATAAATATTTTGGGGTAAGCGAATTCAAGATAGGCTAT
>JASEGY010000107.1:1387-2235 GCA_030019105.1 bacterium
TGGTAAGCGAATTCAAGATAGGCTATGTAGCTTTTGGAGTTAATCCTTTAGGATTTCATTAGTTATGAAAGGCTAAAGCCTGAACTCCAAAGGATAGCCAACCCCAAAATCTTTTTCTTAAACACTATAGGAACTTATAGGACTTATCAACTGACAACCTGCCTAAAGAACAAGGCACTGTTATCTATTTTCTTACGACCATAACCTCATCTATAATCCCGTATTCTTTGGCCTCTTCAGCCGACATAAAGAAGTCCCTATCCGTATCTTTCTGAATTTTTTTCAAGGACTGACCAGTATGCTTGACCAGAATTTTATTTATCTCGTCCCGCATACGAAGTATCTCTTTGGCCTGGATGTCTATATCCGTTGCCTGTCCTTGAACCCCGCCTAAGGGTTGATGGATCATGATTCTGGCATGGGGCAAGGCATAGCGTTTCCCTTTTTTCCCGGCCGCTAAAAGAAGAGCGCCCATCGAAGCTGCCTGGCCAATACAGATAGTAGAGACCTCGGCTTTAATATACTGCATAGTATCGTAGATAGCCAAACCAGCCGTAACTATCCCCCCGGGGTTGTGAACATAAAGATCGATGTCCTTATCCGGGTCCTCAGACTCTAAAAAAAGCATCTGAGCGATAACCAAATTAGCCACATCATCATCTATGGCACTACCGACAAAGATAATCCTGTCCTTTAAAAGCCGGGAGAAGATATCGTATCCTCTTTCTCCCCGGCTGGTTTGTTCCACCACCATGGGAACTAAATTCATCTTGATTTCCCTCCATTTCATTGTAATATAGTGTTTAAGAAAAAGATTTTGGGGTTGGCTATCCTTTGGAGTTCAGGCT
>JASEGY010000107.1:2243-9501 GCA_030019105.1 bacterium
TTTAAGAAAAAGATTTTGGGGTTGGCTATCCTTTGGAGTTCAGGCTTTAGCCTTTCATAACTAATGAAATCCTAAAGGATTAACTCCAAAAGCTACATAGCCTATCTTGAATTCGCTTACCCCAAAATATTTATCTTAAGAGCTATAGTAATCAAAGCAATCTGTCAGCATAGTAATCCGGATTTCTATGCTGATGGGCTATTCCAATAAGGTAGATATTGTTTCCGTCTACATAATAAAGTATCGAATAGGGAAACCTTTTCAACAATATCTTCCGTGTCCTTTGCGAAATTCTTGTCCATGCTGTTGGAAACGAGACGAGATAGTTTACTGCCATATCAAAATCATCAAGAAAAGAACTCCCCAACCCTGGTCGCTGTGACTCATAATATTCATAAGCTTCCTGCAGTTCGGCATCTGCAGGCCAAACAAACTCAACATTCACCGTCCAAACCTCTTCAAGACCTCTGAATACGGCGTAGTTTTTAAGTTGCCTGCTTGCAATGCATCAATACGCCTCTCTGCTTCTGTTGCCCAAACTTTATCAATTTCAGGATCAGGTTTATCCAGGCTGTAGAGCAACAGTTCAACTAAATGAAGTCTCTCTTGAGCCTTTAGATACAACGCCTTTTCAGCAATAGCCTTAGCATTTTCCATTCGTTGCTCCCCTTTATTACTCTTCCACTTCCACCCGGTTTACTTCAGAGGCCTGCACGAGAAAATCAACAACTTTCTCTGTCCGAAGCCTCTCTTTAATTTCATTTATCTTTTCCTCTTTCTCAAGATAGGCTTTCATCTCATCAAATTCACGATTATAATACTGCGCCAGATTTTTTATCTCAGTTTCCAAGGCTTTAGGACTAACCTCGATTTTTTCCTCCTTAGCCACGTAGTCTATAAGCAACCCTTTTTTGAGCCGTTCTATGGCCTTTGTTTCATAATCTCTTTCAAGCTCTTCTTCTGTTACTCCTGCCTCTTGCATGTACTGAACTAAAGTTATACCTTTATTGAGAGCGAGTATCTTAGCAAAAGCGTCTAAAAGAAGCTTTTTTTCTCCTTCTATCATTGTCTTAGGGAGAGGGAAATCAATTTTAGAAGATAGAAGAGTCAAAAGGTCATTTTGAACATTTTGGCCGGCTTCGGCTTCCGCGGCTTTTTCTAAATTAGTTTTGATTTCAGCCTTAAGTTCTTCCAGGGTTTCATATTTTCCTACATCTTTGGCAAACTCATCGTCTAATTCAGGGATCTCTTTTTCTCTTATTTCATGCAATTTAACCTTAAAGATAGCCTTCTTCCCGGCCATGGGAGGATAAGCCGGATAATGCTCCGGAATGGTGACTAAAATTTCCTTCTCCTCATCTATCTTCATACCCATGAGCTGTCCTTCTGCTCCAGGAAGAAGGCTATTTACTCCCAATTCCAACTCGGCCTCTTTCTTTTGAACAAAGGGAAGGGAGTCCTTTTCTCCCCGGCCTTCGAAGTCGATATTTAAAATATCGCCCATTTGAACAGGCCGGTCTTCTACCGGAATTGTCTGGGCGTGTTTGTTTTGAAGCCTGGCCAATTCATCTTCGATCTTAGACGGTAGAACCTTGTGGACTTTTTTCTCTATTGATGTCCCCTTGTAATCCAGGCTGATTTTTGGGATTACTTCCAGCGTGGCCGTAAAGGTCAGTGGTTCTCCCTGGTTATAATTAATTTGGCTTATCTCAGGCGGACATGCCGGAGAGATATTTGCCTCAGAGACGGCCTCCTTATAGGTATCATTAACTAAGCTTTCCAGGACCTCCCTCTTTACCTGGGAACCAAAATGCCTTTCCAATAGATGGCGAGGCGCCCGGCCAGGCCTGAATCCCGGAATCCTGGCAATTGGCACTAACTTTTTGTAGCTTTTGGTAAACTCCTGAGCCACTCGCTCGTGTTCCACCGATACCTTTAAATCTACTAGGCAGCCCTCTTTTTCTTCAATTTCTACTTTCAAGGTCAATCTCCTTTAATCAGATATCTCGGCCATAATCTCTTCCGGGATATCAAAATTAGCATAAACCTGTTGCACATCCTCATCGTCCTCCAGGTTTTCGACCAAACGCAAGACCTGCCGGGCCTCACTTTCGGCCAGACTGACGTAACTTTGGGGAACCATAGTTACTTCCGCATAAGCAGGCGTAACACCTCTTTTTTTAAGGGCAGTGATTACGGACTCGAAATCACCCGGTTCTGTAGTAATTTCATAGCTTGTCTCCTCTGTTTTAACATCTTCCGCACCGGCCTCAATAGCGAGGTCAAAAATCTTTTCTTCAGCAATATCTTCTTTATTTACTGTAATAAAACCTTTCTTGGAAAACATCCAGGCGACACAACCTGCCTCACCCAGACTGCCTCCCCCTTTAGAGAAAAGACTTCTAACCCTGGCCGTAGTTCTATTCCGGTTATCTGTCATAGCCTCTACGAGCATAGCTACTCCCGCGGGACCGTAACCCTCGTAGATGAACTCTTCCAAAACTACCCCTGGCAGCTCGCCGGTGCCTTTTTGGATGGCCCGTTTGATATTATCCGCCGGCATATTGGCCTCTTTGGCCTTGGCCACAACTGTCCTTAACCTGGGGTTACCATCCGGGTCACCCCCTCCAAGTCTCGCTGCCACAGATAGTTCTTTAATGATCTTAGAAAAAAGCTTGCCCCGCTTGGCGTCTAATGCCCCTTTCTTGTGTTTAATTGAAGCCCATTTAGAATGTCCGGACATTGAAGACCTCCTCTACTCCTCTTTTTTAGACTCCTCGATAATCGCTTCAGCCAGTTGATGGGGAACCTCTTCGTAGTGGGAAAACTTCATTTTATATGTGCCCCGGCCGTGGGTAATTGACCTTAATGAAGTGGAATATTTATACATCTCCGCCTCCGGGACAACGACCTTGACCACAGCGGAGCCCCCATGCTCTTCCATCCCCTGGATTTTGCCCCGCCGGGAATTCAAATCTCCGATAATATCACCCATATATTCTTTGGCTACTTTAACTTCTACCTCCATAACAGGTTCAAGCAGAACCGCGCCGGCTCCTTCAAAGGCATTCTTAAAGGCAAAAGATCCCGCAATCTGAAAGGCCATGTCCGAAGAATCAACCGTGTGAAAAGAGCCATCATATAAAATTACTTTGGTGTCAATTACCGGATAGCCGGCTAAGACCCCTTTTTCCATGGCCTCTTTAACTCCCTTTTCTATCGCCGGGACATACTTAGACGGGATGGATCCCCCAAATAACTTGTTTTCAAATTGGAATTCCGAGCCGGTCGGCAAAGGTTCTATTTCCAGTAAACAGTGTCCATATTGTCCCCGGCCGCCGCTCTGTTTCTTATATTTTTTCTCACCTTTAGAAGATTTTCTGATGGTCTCCCGATAGGCAATTTTAGGTTTTTCTACCTCGATTTCTACTCCAAACTTGCGAATCATTCGATCCAGGGCAAGTTCCAAATGAACTTCACCCATACCTTGAATAATGGTTTGCCTCAGTTCCTTGTTGTAGTAAACCTTTAAAGTTGTATCTTCTTCACTCAGCCGGTGCAAAGCCATAGATAACTTCTCCTGATCAGCCGCTGTCCTGGGAGCGACAGCTAATGATATGACCGTCTCAGGGACATCCAGAGGATCAAAAATAACCGGATGAGCCGCATCACAAAGGGTATCTCCTGTTTTAGTGCCTTTTAGCTTGACCACCGAGGCTATATCACCCGCCCCAATATCTCCAATATCTTTTCTCTCTTTACCTTCCATCACGCAGATGTGTCCTATCCGCTCCTTATGGTTCCGGGTACTATTAAAGACATCCGAGCCGGCGTGAAGCACACCGGAATAAACCCTGAAAAAGGTTAATTCCCCGACAAAGGGGTCGGTAATAACCTTAAAGACCCTGGCCGAAAAGGGGACATCAGGCGAAAGTTTTCTTTCTTCTTCTTTTTCCGTGTCAGGATTTTTCAGGGTAATCTTTTCCGCATAATCCGGGGCAGGCAGCTCGGTCCTGATAAAATCCAGCAAGGGTTGAATGCCGATATTATGATAAGCTGAACCATATAATACAGGAATAATCTTCCTTTGAGCTATGGCCGTCTTCATGACCTGGTTGATCTGTTCATCACTGAGTTTTCCCTCTTCTAAATATTGCTCCAAAAGATCATCATCGGTTTCAGCGACAGCTTCTACTAAGGAATCTTTAGCTGCAGCGACTTCATCTGCCAGGTCGGATGGGACAGCCTCTTCTTTTACCTTGCCGTCAGTAAAAATGAGGGCCTTGTTCCGAATAAGGTCAACGACCCCTTTGAAATTGGCTTCCTTCCCGATAGGTATTTGAATCGGGATTGTGGGAGCCGAGAAGGTGGTTTTTAAATCATCTACTACCCTTGAGGGATCAGCATTTTCTTTATCCAGCTTGTTAATGAATATGATCCGCGGTAAGCCATACTTATCTGCATACTCCCAGACTAATTCCGTGCCTACTTCGACCCCGCTGACTGCATCGCAAACGAGGATACAAGAATCTACCACCTGAAGCGTGCTGACCACCTCTCCCACAAAGTCAGCATAACCAGGGGTATCAATCAGATTAATCTTATCTCCATCCCATTGAGTGTGAACCAAAGTCGAATTAATGGACATCCTGCGTTTAACTTCATCCGGGTCATAGTCAGAAACAGTATTTCCCTCTTCTACTCGTCCCAGCCGGGTAGTAACTTTGGTGTTAAAGAGGATAGCTTCTGTTAGTGACGTCTTTCCTGCTCCACCGTGAGATATTAAAGCCGTATTCCTGATCTTGGACGTTTGAACCATGTAGCCCCCTTTCTTCTCATTGCGGATTTTAGATTGCGGATTGCGGATTGAAGGAAGTCAGTAAGCAGGTTGGGTTGAGGGGTTCAAGGTTGGTCACATTACGCGCCATCTAACCTTGCATCCTGACTCCTGACTCCAACTATTTATATCTGATTATATCTGACCCTGTAGTTAATCATCGCTTCAGAATCTTTTTCAACCAAAACCTTTGGATTGCTGCCGGATTTATTCGAGTTAATTTGCCAGATAAGGGTAAGACGAGTAATGAGACCGGAAGGAAGCTCCGGGAATTCTATCTCCCGGATATTTTCTCTGGCGACCATCTTAAGAGCGCCTCCCTGGCTGAGGATAAGCTGTTCCTTGTCAAAACTGAGGAGTTTACCTTCGTAAAGGTGCTCTGATTTGGTGATGGTCGTAATTTCTTTATCTATGTAACGGGAAAAGAGTTTATCAGAAGAGAGCAGGTCATATTCAAAGTTCTGTTCTTCAATAATTATATCCTGGGGAGAGGCAGTAGATTTGAGGTGAACGGAGGTAGGGTCTATCTTAGCCGCGACGTCGGTAAACTGAATGGTATTTGCCCCTGTGGCCAGCTTTATTTCCCTTTGATCCTTAATCATGGCCAGATCACGGTTGTAGACAGTAACCTCCAGCTTTTGCTCCTGAGCTCGGGCGGCAGAAAGGAAAACAAGGAGAAAAAATAATGCCGGCACCAGAACATTCCGCAATCCGCGATCTGCCATCCGCAATTCATTCTCCTCCTCTTCGGTCGACCACGAAGATACTCCCCGGCCGGCTTTTACCATAATGTTTAAGCTCGGCCAAAGAATCACTTATCTTCAAATGACTGCAGAGCTTATTAGTGGTAGTGCTTGTGACGGCAGCAATGGTTATGCCAATGGCGGCAGGAAATTTAGCTATCTCTCCCCGTCGGTCGGTAATCTCAATATACCCCCGCTCAAGGTCTTTTTTATTAAAGATTTTTTTTGACAGGAAAGCTACTTTATCGATAACCCGGTCAGCAATCGGTTTTGCTTTATCAGGGGTAGTGATATAGATAAAGTCATCTCCTCCGATATGACCGATGAAATCATCCTTATTCCCTGTGGTTTCTAAGCTGTCAATAAAGATGCGGGACAGAGATTTTATTACCCGGTCTCCTTTACTATATCCATAGTAATCATTAAAGGGTTTAAAACTGTCAAGGTCAGAATAGAGGACGGTAAAGGTTTGCCCCCGGCTTAAGCGAGATTTTATCTGTTGTTCAATAGCGGGATTTCCTGGTAATTCAGTCAGGGGATTACACCCCCTCTCTAAATGGTACCGGCGAAGAACTGCATGTACCCTGGCTACAAGCTCTTTGTTGGAAAACGGTTTGGTGATATAATCATCGGCTCCAAGCTCGAGTCCCTTAACTTTGTCCTCAGTCTCTTTACAGATACCGCTGAGGACAAGAATAGGGATATGACTGGTATAAAAATTGTCTCGAAGTTTAGAGCATATCTCGAAGCCATCCATAATAGGTATCCGGATGTCAAGAAGAATCAAATTAGGCAAGAGTTTTTTGGCTAATTCTATCCCTTCCGGACCTGTTCTGGCGATTGATACTCCAAACCCCTCAGGCTTTAGTAATTCTGAAAGAAGTTCTATTGTATCTTCATTATCTTCTACAATCAAGATTTTTTCCGGAGGCATATCTTTTGGGCTATCTCCTTTAGAAACTGATGGCTAAGAGGTGATACCTGAATGCCTAATATACTAATCTATTTTGCCAGGAATGTCAAGCATTTTCTTTTCTCCTTAAAAATAATCCTTCCTTTTCCCTTTTTTCTATGGTATAATTAGTTGGGAGGGAAAAGGAGAACGGGATGAAGCTTAAGTTAAGAATGGGACTGCTTTTAATAGGACTTTCTTTGGGATTTGCTGGGTGTAGAGGAGTATAAAACCGTCACCTGTTACTCGCTGGACATAGATTCATCCCCACCAGGAGCAGCGGTCCATCTTAACGGAGAGCATATTGGCAATACTCCCATTGGCTGGTCAGGAGAAAAAGAAGCAACCAGCCTGGTGATAAAGAAATCAGGATATGAAGACAAGGAAGTTATGGTAGATGATTTGGATTGGGCTGTGAAAGAGGCTGCTCCACCTTATCAGTGGCCGGAAGAGCTCGAAAAATCCGACGAAAGATACGATGGAGAAAAGGTACGCTATAAAATCTATGAGACCAGTCTATCTGTAATATTAGAAAAGGTGGATTAAAGAGACGACGAACAATGCCTGTTGAATTTAAATTTGCATATACTAAGCATGCAAAAGAAAGAATGAAAGAGAGGCGGGTGTCAAAAGATCAGGTTGAACTTGCCATACTTTCTCCTGATCATTGGCATTATAATATTACCCCGCAACATTTGCGTTGTCCGCGAGAATGTTACGATTGCG
>JASEGY010000108.1 GCA_030019105.1 bacterium
CCCCATCTCCTTCCTTTACCGAAAAGTGTCCGGAAATCAAAAGGCCATTTTAGGGATCTATAGGGCTACGTTGGAAATCTCTGAGGTGGTAAATTATGAATAAAGGGGATGGTTCACTTTAGTGTGAAGCTTGCGGGTATGTGGATAACTGTTTGTAGTAGCAAAGCTTGCTTTGCTTGAGTAGGATTAGCAGAGCAAGCTCTGCGACTACAAGTTGCCCGGAAGAAATCACAGGAAAAACGATGAAAATGAACTGTCCCGAATAAAGTAAGAACTCAAATCTATCTAACCAGTTATTAAGCAATTACGATTAGGCACCCTTCAAAAAAGCCAAAAAGTAGTTAACAGTTTCTTTATCTCACGCAAAGTCGCAAAGTCGCTAAGAGCTTATATTATTCTTTGCGTCTTTGCGCCTTTGCGTGAGATTATTTCTAAAGTGTTAACTGGTTTTTGAAGGGTGCCTACGATTAATACAACCACAAAAGGGAGGATTTAGTTTATAGATCCGATTACAGTAATTGTGACCGCGCTGGCATTAGGCGCAGCCGCGGGGTTGAAGTCAATAGCGGCGCAGGCCGTTAAGGACGCCTACACTGGTTTGAAAGCGCTTATCCTGCGTAAGTACAGTAACCAGGGCAACACGGCGCAGGCCGTGGAGGGCCTCGAAAGCAAGCCCGATTCTAATGGCCGGCGGGAGACGCTCAAAGAAGAACTAATCGCCGGCAAGGCCGATCAAGATCAGGAAGTCGTTGATCAAGCCACTGATCTGCTCCAGAAGCTTGAAAATGGTTTACCTGGTGTGACCGGCGGCCTGGTAGGCCAGATCAACGCCGCCGGCGGCAAGGTTACTGTGGTTGGCGGCAATGTCGGGCAGATCATAATGTAGGAGGAAAGGGTAACTTCTCGATATTTCGGGGGGTTTTTGCCGGAACCGTGTTCGTGTCCGTGTCCGTGTTCGTCCGTGTCCGTTGTCCGTGTCTGTTCGTGTCCATAGCAAAAAGAGTAACCTCAGAAGGCGATGGTCATCGTTTCGGCAAAAAGTGCTTGACCAAATTGGGTGTTGTAGTTGCAGAGCTTGCTCTGCCGTCCTGTCGAGCAAGCTCGACCACTACAAAATTGACCCCATTGCCCAAACGATGACCAATGCCCCTCAGAACAATCCACGAACACGGATAACGAACACGGACACAAAGAAAGGAGTCGCCTATGTCTGATTCAAACCTTGTCAATGAGATCAATGCCGCCGGTGGCAAAGTAGTCGTCGTGGGCCACGATGCTCAAATCACCCTGCCCGACGGTCGAACCTTTACCCGCTTATTTATAACTGGACAGCAGTAAGTTCTCAGCTTTTCCCAGAATGAATACTCTGTAAGTTGTTGAAACTAAAGCCTTTTCTCTACGCGATTGCGTCTGAACTGCGAAAAACTTAAGTGTCGAAAAATCAAGCACTTATGGAGAACTTGCTACTGACCAGTTATAAATGTGCCGGCTCACCCTGGTTACTCCCTGGTCGGGCGTGAAAAGGAAATGGCCAACCTGCGGGCGCAACTTACCAGCGGTGGGGCGGTAGCCCTATCAGCCTTAAACGGGCTGCCGGGCGTGGGCAAGACAGCCCTGGCCCTGGCCCTGGCTTATGATCCAACGGCGCTGGAGCATTTCACCGGCGGCATGCTGTGGGCCGGCCTGGGCCGCAAACCCGACGTGGACAGTCTGCTCAACCAGTGGGCTGCTGCTATGGGAGCCGACCTCAGCCGGGAGCGCAGCACAGAAGCACGGGCCCGGCGGCTGGCCCTGGCCTTGCAGGAGCGGACAGAGGGCCGCCCTGTGCTGCTGGTAGTGGACGATGCCTGGGCCTGGGAACACGCTTGCCCTTTTCGGGAAATCACCCTGCCCGGCTGTGCTTATCTGCTGACCACACGCGATGCTGAGGTCGCCCGCAAATTCGCCGGGCAGGTC
Source organism: bacterium (assembly GCA_030019105.1). GTDB lineage: Bacteria > UBA9089 > JASEGY01 > JASEGY01 > JASEGY01 > JASEGY01. The sequence goes on from JASEGY010000108.1 coordinate 1,957, forward strand.
TCATCAGTGAACGTGTTGACCGACAAGCAGGCCGTAGAGCTGCTGGCGGAACGCTGCCCGGAGGCAGAGCAGGCCGATCCTGAAGGCCTGCGTGAGCTGGCCGGCGCGGTGGGTGGGCTGCCGCTGGCCTTGACGCTGATGGCCGCGGAACTCAAGGCCAAGGCCGGTCAGGCCCGCTGGGTGCGGGCGGCCATAGATCGGCTGCGGGCGGTTAAAGCCCGGTTGGCCATGGAAGAAACCATGCCCCGGCCCGGGCTGGAAGATGTGCCCAATACCCTGCGGGCGATCGTCGAGATAAGCGTGGAAGCGCTCGAACCAGAAGGGCAGGCGGCCTTTGCCGCCCTGGCGGCCTTTGCCCCCAAGCCGGCTGACTTCGGCCGGGAAGCAGCCCTGGCAGTGTGGGACATGCCGGAAGACAGCGGCGATACTATGCTGCAGAGGTTGACCGGGAAGGGCCTGCTGGAGATATCCGGCGAGGACAGGCTCCACCTGCACCAGGTGTTGTCGGCTGTGGCTACTGTGCGGCTGGATAAGGACACTGAACCGCGTCAACGGCAGGCGGGTTATTACCTGCTGCATCAGGTGTTGTCGGCTGTGACTGCTGTGTGGCTGGGTAAGGACATTGGGCCGCGTCAACGGCATGCGGGTTACTACCTGGATTTCGTGAACACCAACCCCGAAGACTGGCAGCGGATTGAGTCTGAACTGGACCAGGTGAGGCAGGGTTGGAACTGGACCAGTGCTGAAGCGCCCGGCGCCGAGGCACAGGTATTGGCTTACGTGTCTGCGCTGGGGGTATTCTTCGAACGCCGCGGCCTGTGGCAGGATAGCCTGGCCTGGAACGAGCGCGGCCTGACGGCCGCCCGCGTCCTGGGACAACAGAAGAACGAAGCAGCGCTGCTCAACAACATCGGCCGGGTGTACGATAACCTGGGGGAAAAGGAGCGGGCCATGGACTACTACGGGCGGGCGCTGCCGCTTTCTCGTGCGGTAGGCGACCGGGCCGGCGAAGCCGCTACCCTCAACAACATCGGCCAGGTGTACGATGCCCTGGGGGAAAAGGAGCGGGCGCTGGACTACTTCGGGCAGTCGCTGCCGCTTTTTCGTGCGGTGGGCGACCGGGCCGGCGAAGCCGTCACGTTGTTCAACATAGCCATGATCTTTGAGAGCCAGGAGCAGGACGCCAAAGCAGTTGCCCTGCTCGAACAGGTGGTGGCGATCGACGAAGCCATTAAGCATCCTGACCTGGAAAGTGCCCGCGCCGCCCTTGAACGCATCCGCTCAAAAATGTCAGAATAACAGTTTTTTCTGAGAGGGTGTCTGAAAAGGCAGGGGTCAGGGGTCAGAGGTCAGGGGTCAGGGACATCCTTTTACTGATTCTTGCCTTCTGACTTCTGACTCCTGCCCCCTGACTCCTGACTCCTGACCCCTGATTATTCTACCATGACTTTTGAAGAGGATACGTATGGTCGTGAATAAAAAAGCCCGAAGGGCTGACATGATTATAGAAAGCAAACATCAGACAAACATGAACCCCAAAGGCATAGATTATCATTTTATCGGCATTGGTGGGGCCGGGATGAATTCCCTGGCCCAGATAATAGTTGAGAGGGGATTTACGGTCTCCGGCTCGGACAGGGCCTTTGACCAAAAGGTAAGTCCTGATTTAGCCGGGAAGCTGGCGGAACTGGGGATCATTTTATCGACCCAGGATGGTTCTGTCTTTGATAAGAGAGACGTGAGACAAGTGGTTGTCTCTACCTCGATTGAGGATGATAATCCTGATCTAAAAAGGGCCGGACAACTTGGTTTGCCTATCCTGCACCGAGCGGAATTACTGGCGCAAGTCTCTAATACCTCCCGGAGTATTGTCGTGGCCGGCACCAGCGGCAAGACGACCACGACCGGCATAATCGGCTATGTCCTTTACTATCTTGGCCTGAACCCCACGGTCGTAAATGGCGGGGTGATAAAAAACTGGGCTGAAACAGATTTGATCGGAAATGCCATCAGCGGGCATGATTCTAACCTGGCCGTAATTGAAGCCGATGAAAGTGATGGGACTATCTCTCTCTATCGTCCATCCATCGGAGTTGTGCTCAACATCGCCCTGGATCACAAGCCGCTTTCAGAACTGGAGCCGCTTTTTAATTCCTTCGCTCAAGCCGTAAAAGAGACCCTCATCCTGAACTTAGACTGCGCCCGCAGCTCAGAATTAAGGGGGTCAGCTAAGATAACCACTTTTGGGATAGGAAGTAATGCCTCGCGGTCTATCAAACAACTTGAATTAGGCCCATCAGGGGCGACTTTTTTACTCGAAGGCACATCCTACTACGTCCCTCTTCTCGGACGACACAATGTCTCCAATGCCCTAGCCGCCATTGCCGCCCTCCGGGCAACCGGTCTTTCCCATACTGAAATAAGCCGGGCCCTGGCCGAATTTAAGGGAATAAAGAGGAGACTGGAACTTATCGGAGAGAAAAACGGGGTCAAGGTCTTCGATGACTATGCCCACAATCCGGATAAGATCAGGGCCAGCATCGAGACACTAAGACCTTTCTTTAAGAGGCTCATTGTCATCTTCCAGCCGCATGGCTTTGGCCCGACCAGACTGCTGAAAGAAGGGCTTATCTCCACCTTTGAAACCTGCCTGGACAAGAATGACCTGCTCTACATCCCTGATATTTACTATGCCGGCGGCACAGCCGCCCGGGACATCTCATCGGCTGATCTAATTCGCCCCTTAAAAGAAAAGGGGCTTTCAGCTTACTATTATCCTCAACGGGATGAGATAGTCAAGGAAGTGGCCGCCCGGGTTCAACCCGAAGATGCGGTAATAGTGATGGGCGCCAGGGATAATACCCTTTCTAACTTATGCCGCAGGCTCTTGTCTGTAGCGTAGCGTATCAGTAGGGACAAGGCCGAAAATCATGCTTGACATTAGGGACTATTAAGAGGTATACTCCTAATATGCAACAACAGCCATTGAAACTGATAGCACGTCCGCGGCTGATGAACCAGGTGCTCCAATTCCTGGATGAGTCGCCGGTTACAGTATTGCTGGGTACCCGCCAGACTGGAAAGACCACCCTGGCAGAGATGGCTGCCGAAATTGGATGATAAAATACTTTCGCTTCGTTAAAATCGAACATACCCTTTTTTCTCTGCCGTTAATTTACAGCGGAGTTTTTTTAGCTGCGGAGCAACTACCTTCCTGGAAGATTCTTTTATTGATCCTGGTAGCCGGCACCGGAGCCCGAACGGCGGCTTTAGCCCTGAACCGCATCATTGATAAAGAGATAGACCGCCGGAATCCCAGGACCGCAGGACGGGAACTGGCCGGCGGCCGGATGAAGCTGGGAGATGCCCTGGCGGTTTTAGGCCTGGGATTGGTATTTTATCTTGGAGCCGCTTACGCCATTGCCCCCATCTGTCTTTATTATTCTCCCATCCCTCTTTTGGTCTTTGTGGGCTACCCTTATATGAAACGATTCACCCCATTGGCCCATTTTGGCGTGGGCCTGGCCTTGTCAATGGCCCCCCTGGCAGGCTGGTTTGCCATTACCCTGAATTTTCATCAGCCTTTCCCGGCTATCCTCCTCGCATTATTCACGTTATTCTGGGTTTCAGGCTTTGACATTATTTATTCTACTCTGGACGAGGAATTCGACCGCCAGGAGGGGCTTTATTCCTTGCCCTCTGTCCTGGGGCCTAAAAAGGCCCTGACTATCTCAGCCCTTCTCCATATCCTGGCTTTTTCCATGTTGTTGACCCTCTTCCTGTGGCAGATGAGGAACATGATCTCTTTGTTTTTTCTTCTATTGGCCGGGGCACTTCTTTATCTGGAACAACTTAAGTCTTCAGATGTTCAACTGGCCTTTTTTCGGATTAACATTATCATCGGGTTCGTAGTCTTTTTATTTGTAACCACGGGGAGGATATAAATGAGGATCATTCTGGGCATTACTGGGGCTACGGGGGCCTTATATGCCGCAAAGTTTCTGGAGAAGTGTGTTGCCGCCGAAAAATATCTTATTTTAAGTCATTGGGGTAAATATGTCTTGAAGGAGGAATTGGATATTTCTGAGGAGAAGCTCAAACCATGGGTAAAACATATCTTCTCGAATGAAGAGATGACTTCGCCTTTAGCCTCTGGTTCTAATTCCTTTGATGCCTACATTATTCTTCCGTGTACGGTTTCAACTCTGGGAAAAATTGCGGCTGGAATTGGAGATAACCTTATTACTCGTGTCGCTCAGGTGGCCATTAAAGAAGGCCGGCGGCTGGTGCTTTGCCCCAGGGAAACCCCTCTTTCTGCATTAGCCCTGGGAAACTGTCTCAAGCTAAGTCGAATTGGGGTCACTATCATGCCTGCCTCCCCTCCTTTCTACACCCACCCCTCATCGGTTGATGACCTGGCCGGGGCATTTGTGGACAAGGTACTCCAAATCTTAGGTATGGAAAGCTCCAAAGGTTGGAGGGAGGAAGAATTGGAATGAACAGGTTCCTTTCTTTGAGGGAATTCCTGGGTTTTCTGGAAAAACAGGGGGAAGCAATCCGAATTCGTCATCCCGTGGACTGTCGCCTGGAAATCACGGAGATTGCCTCCAGGGCGTTGAAGGAAGGGAAACCGGCCCTTATTTTTGAAAACGTCCGGGAGCCGAGCCGGCCTGGCGGGCCGAGCCGGCCTGGCGGCGCGAACTTTCCGCTGGCTATTAATGTCTTTGGCAGTGAAGAACGCATTCGGTTATGTCTGGGAGAATCTCCGGCAGAATTGGGGGAACGGCTGATAGAAAATATCTCCCGGCTTAATCCGCCCAGTAGTCTTAAGGGGATTTGGCAATCGAGGGGCCTTTGGAGCAGGCTGGCGGCCTTCCGTAAGGTTAAACGCAGACACGGGGTGTCGCAAGAGATGGTTGAGGACCCTGATCTCACCCGTCTGCCGGTATTGCAATGCTGGCCGGAAGATGGAAACGCTGATTTTTCGTCTCCTAAAAATTTTTCCGGTCGATTTTTCACTTTTCCCCTGGTGATTACTTCCAGCCCGGCTGATGGTAGATACAACGTGGGCATCTACCGCATGCAGGTCTTCTCCAAAGACTCCACGGGAATGCATTGGCAGATTCAAAAGGGGGGCGGATTTCACTACCACACGGCTGAAAAAATGGGCCGGAACCTGGAAGTGGCCGTGGCCGTGGGAGCAGACCCGGCCTTGTGCCTGGCGGCCGCGGCCCCGCTTCCGGAAGGAATAGACGAGATGGCCTTTGCCGGTTTTTTGCGGGGGAGTCCCTTGCCGGTAGTTCGAGGAAAGACTGTCGGCCTCTGGGTGCCGGCCGGGGCGGAATTTGTGCTGGAAGGCATAGTTCCTCCGAAGGAAAGACGGCTGGAAGGGCCTTTCGGGGACCATTTTGGACATTATTCTCAGGAAGCCACGTTTCCCGTCTTTCATGTAAAGAAAATCACTCGCCGGCGAAATCCCATTTATCATGCCTCAGTGGTCGGCAAGCCCCCCAAAGAGGACAAGTACATTGGAGATGCCCTCCAGGAGATTCTCTCTCCATTGCTTAGATTGATTCATCCTGAACTGCGTTCGGTTTGGGCCTATTATGAAGCAGGGTTTCACAACCTTCTGGTAGTCGCCGTAGAGGAGCGTTACCCCAAGGAGGCCGTCAAAACTGCCCTTTCCCTCATGGGGGAGGGGCAGCTTTCTCTGTCCAAATGTATTATCCTGGTCTCGCTTGAAGTTGACCCAAAAGATTTCAGGGCGGTTTTAAGAGAGATTCGGATGAATTTTAATCCATCCCATGATTTCCTGCTGCTGCCGGGCGTGCCGTTAGATACCCTGGATTTCACCAGTCGCCGGATGAATCTGGGCAGCAAAATAATCCTCGATGCCACCCCGGGGCGGCATGGCAGGGGTTTGATTAATCAACCCCCTATCATCTTTGATGACGAAAAAGTCCGGGCGCTCAAAGGTGAGTTTCCTGAGATATTAGATGCCCACCTTTGGGAGGACACCCTGCTGGCCATTAAGGTAGCCAATCAGAACACAGAGTCCAGAGCCCAGCGCCCAGAAGAAAATCCGCAATCCGCAATCCACAATCCGCAATCGGAACAATCCGCAATCCGCAATCCGCAATCGGAAATCCGAAGTCTCATGGAAAGGCTAATGCACCACCCCATTTCTGAGTCTCAAATCAGGATCGTGGCCACGGTAAGTCCGGATGTAGATATTCGGGATCAAGAAGAACTCCTCTGGGGCATTTTTACCCGATTTGACGGGGAGCGGGATATTCTGTTTGCGAAACAATCTTTAGATAATATTCGTCCTTTGTACCAGGGACTTATGGGAATTGACGCTACCTGGAAGCTTGGCTATCCTCGGCCGTTAGAAATGGATCCGGAGGTAGTCAAACGGGTGGATGATAATTGGGAGAAGTATTTGAGGTAACTGCCCAGCCACGAATTAAATCCAGAATGGCATTGATTTCAGCATTATCTACGTTCAATATTCCGATTACTCTTGACTAAGATGTTCTATTTATACTATTACCCCGCAACATTTGCGTTGTCCGCGAGAATTATGAACATAAAGGCCGGTAATTTGGGGTGGCTTTTGGTCCTTTTGGTCATTTGTGTCCTTTGAGAGTAGAATCAAGAAGGGAGAAAGTAGGATATGAAAGGTGTTAGACGACTAAACTGAGACAATGGTCGAAGCAGGGACGAAAGTCAGGATAAGGTCGCCGGTGTAGATTAGAGTTAATGAAATATATTGACAACTGGCCAGCAGTAAGTTCTCCATAAGTGCTTGATTTCTCGACACTTAAGTTTTTAGCAATTCAGCTATAAGCGCATAGAGAAAACGCTTTAGTTTCAGCAACTTACAGAGTGTCCATCCTGGGAAAAGCTGAGAACTTACTACTGTCCAGTTGACAATAAGATTCTCTTATGGTATACTTTTTACTCGACAGTTAAAAATTCTCCGTAAGCCATTGGTACTGTTGACTTTTACAGAACTGCCCGTCGTTGAAGGTAAGTGACCTATTTTAAATGGGTTAGCCCCGAAGACACACGAGAACTTTTAACTCTCAAGTACTTACTTAAGTAAGCGAATTCTTCGGAATGGAGGCGTAATGAAAAATGGAAACAACAATGACAATCCCCAAGACTCAGGCGTTAGGGGAAATATTGAGGGCTATTGACTATCTAAGCCCAAAAGAGAAAGGCACTCTAAAATTGGAGTTGGAAAGGAAAGCAAGAAGAGAATTAAAGCAGGTGATGAATGAGGTCCGAGCGGATAATCAGCAATTCTCTGAGGAGGAAATCGTACAGGATGTTACTGAGGCGATTGAAGAAGTGAGGTTAAGCAAGCGTGCCAGAACAAGCTGACTTATTAGGAGACTCGGATTTAAGGGAGCTTAAATATTATTGGGGCGTCCAAATTGTGGGTGTAAAGCAGTTCTTGGAAAAGCTATACTCAACGCGGGCATAATCTGCGATTTTGTATTTTCTCAATAACTCAGGGT
>JASEGY010000109.1 GCA_030019105.1 bacterium
ACCCTGAGTTATTGAGAAAATACAAAATCGCAGATTATGCCCGCGTTGAGTATACATTTATATTATAGTTTTAATTCTTAAATGACACAGGTCGAAAAAATATGTTGACAAAAGGTGGCGGGATGAGGTATGATAACCTGAAATGAATTACGAAACACTCTCTGAGGGGAGTGATTGATCTTGGCTAAATTATTCTTATTCCTTTCTCTATTACTTTTCCTGCCGGAGCTGTCTTTAAAAATAGGGGCGCGGGCATTTGCTCAGACAGAAAAAGAAAAGGGCGACACCTTTTTTTATGATGGGATGCCTCGCACTGATCTGAGTTCCCAAAAGCAGGAGCTTAAGGTCGTAGAGGGCGAAGATGACCCTGGATTGATTTTAGAAAAACAATCCCTGATAGAGATCGAAGATAGAGAAGAGAAAAAAAGAGATTCACGGACAGGGGAATCAAAATCCGGGGTTGATCCAGGATTTGATAAAAGCCTGATAATAGATTTGATCAACGCCCAGGAGGCCAAGATAAAGGCCAAATCCGGTCTCAAAAAACAATCCCTGGTAGAGATTAAAAGTAAAGCCCCGGAGTCCCCCCAAAAAATAGGGGTGGAGGGATCAGAAGCTAACAAAGCCATAATTAAAGATAAATTTCATGCCGGGTTTAAAGAAAGGAAACTCCTAACTCAAAAAAAGAAAGGACTTCCTCCCTTAGCTAAAGAGGTGAGTATACGGGAAATAGAGAAGAAGAGCGCAGAAGATGCTGCTTCAGATACTGGGGGAGCGATTATTTCTTCTCAATTTGAAGACAAAGTTGATAGCCTCGTTTTTAGTGAAGAAGATAAGTTAGCTGATTTCCTTGAAGGCAAAGAAAGAAGTTCAGCGCTGTCTCTTTACCAACCGGGTATATTGGGAAACGGGTTGGATAAGTTAGAGACAGCAGAAGATTTAGAAGCCTCACGAGTAAAGCCGCCTTCTCCGTCGCCAAATGCTGCCAGGAAACAATCTATTAGCGGTTTTGAGTGGTTAAATTTCAGGAACGCTCTCCTGGTGTTATTGAGCCTGAATCTTATTTTAGTAAGTTATTATTTGATTAAAAAAAGAACAAAATGGGGGGGGAGGCATGTTCCTGAGAGAGAGAGAATTAAGGCCCTTTATAATCAGATGCAGGCCGGTCTTGAACGTAAGTCAGCTCAGGATATGGAATATATAGATGAAAAAACTGAAGAGTTTAAAACGATCATTAAGGATCTGGATGATAAATTAGCCAGATTTGAATCCTTTGATAGCCGCGGAGGCGGGTTAGTATCTTCGGCCGGCAGTTTAAGCAAAAAGGTGGAGGTAAGACCGAGTATTACTAAAGAGGCCCCTGTATCTCAGGCAGCTTCAAACTTAGAAGAGCCGAATTATTCTTTAATATACCGTCTATCTGAGGATGGTAATGATACTCATTCTATTGCCAGGCAAGTAAATATGAGTCAGGGTGAGGTGGAGTTGATCCTGAGACTTCGAAAGGCAAAAGGTCAGGTAAATCGGTTTGATATCTGATATTTAGGAGGTAAATATGCAGAAAAGATTAGGTTGGAAAATAGCGCTCATTATTATTATTTTAGGGTTATGCGGCTTTCTTGTCTATCCTCTTTCTGAAAAGATCAATCTTGGCTTAGATTTACAAGGGGGGATGCATATTGTTCTTGAGGTGGAGACCTCTGAATTAAAGGAGGGGGTTAAGCTGGCTGATATAGTTGATATGGCCCTTGAGATTGTTCGTAACCGGGTAGATCAATTTGGGGTAGCTGAGCCTTCCATTCAAAAGCAAGGGGAAAACCAAATTGTGGTTCAGCTGCCGGGGATAAATGATCCTGACCGGGCCATTAACCTTATTGGTAAGACGGCCCTTCTGGAGTTTAAATTATTGGGGGAGGAAGCGGATCTAAACAAGGCGCTAAAGGGTGATGTCCCTGAGGGTTATGTGCTTTCTTATCTGGAACGAAGAGATCGGGGTGACACGGTTTCTATGCTTTTAAAAGAGGCGGCCGAAGTTACCGGGGCTACTTTAACTAATGCTATGGTCAGGTTCGATTCGCAATTTGGACAGCCTTACGTTGGGTTGAGTTTTAATCCCGAGGGGGCAAAGCGGTTTGCTGAGGTTACCGGAGCAAATATAGATAAGCAGTTAGCTATTGTCCTTGATGGGAAGGTAAAATCGGCGCCGGTGATACGGTCAAAGATCCCGGATGGGGAGGCGCAGATAAGCGGGAATTTTACCTACGAAGAGGCCCATGATCTGGCTATTGTTCTTCGGGCCGGTTCTCTTCCTGCTCCGGTCAAGATCGTGGAGAACAGAACCATTGGTCCTTCTCTGGGACAGGACTCGGTTAACAAGGGAATTAAGGCCTGTATTATTGGGGCTTGTCTGGTTCTTCTATTTATGGTGGTCTATTATAAGTATGCAGGCTTATTGGCTGATATATGTGTTATTTTCAACATAGTTATTATCCTTGGGGTACTCTCTCTGTTTAAAGCTACTCTTACGTTGCCGGGTATAGCCGGGATCATTCTTACCATTGGCATAGCGGTTGATGCCAATGTGCTTATTTTTGAACGGATCAGGGAAGAGCTCAGGGCGGGTAAAACGGCCCGGACAGCTATTGCTACGGGTTATTCCAGGGCCTTTCGGGCTATCCTGGATTCTAATGTGACTACCTTAATTACCACCTTTATTCTCTTTCAATTCGGCACCGGACCGATAAAGGGATTTGCCGTGACGTTGAGTACCGGTATTATCGCCAGCTTCTTTACGGCCCTTTTTGTCAGCCGGGTTGGCTTTGACCTGGTAATGAAGAGGTCACAGGTAACGCGGGTAAGTATTTAAAATGCGGAATGCGGAAGTGGGAATGCGGAAGTAAAAAATACTTCTGAATTCTGAATTCCGCATTCTGAATTCTATGGAGGTTGAATCGAATGACGCTTAATATTGATTTTCTAAGCTGGCGGAAATCTGCCTTTATTTTATCCGGGATTATTATTCTATCGGGGATAATTTCTTTAATTATTAAAGGCGGTCCAAACTATGGTATTGACTTTGCGGGAGGTACCCTTGTTCAGCTTAAATTTAAAGAGACGGTAACTGTCTCCGCCGTGGAACAAATAAGAAATGTCCTGAACAAGGTCGGTCTGGGGAAGAATGTTCAGCGATTTGGTGAGGAAAAGGATGAGGTGATGATCAAGACCTCCTCAGTTGAGTCATCTGGCTTGGCTGCGGGAATTAAGAAGGCGCTGGGGGATAAGTTCGGTTCTTATGATGTCCTCAGGACAGAGATGGTTGGGCCCAGTATTGGCAAAAACTTAAGAAGGGTTGCTCTCTATTGTATTTTTCTCAGTTTAGCCAGTATTCTTCTCTATATTACCTGGAGGTTTGAGTTAAAATTCGCGGTAGCCGCGGTTATTGCCCTTATCCACGACACCCTGGTAGTAATTGGCGTCTTTTCCCTGTTGAATAAAGAGTTTGATATCCCTGTTATCGCTGCCGTCCTGACTGTTATTGGTTATTCCCTCAATGATACGATAATTGTTTTTGACCGCGTTAGAGAGAATTTGAAACCGTTGCGGAAGGAAGCCTATGTCACTATTCTAAACGTGGGCATTAACCAGACCCTTTCCCGGACATTTATTACTGCCTTGACGACTATATTTGTTGTTTTCGCCCTTTACATCTGGGGTGGGGAGGTCATAAATGCCTTTGCCCTTGTCCTCTTGATCGGGGTTATTGTTGGAACCTATTCTTCCATATTTATCGCCAGTCCGATTGTCTTAGAGTGGCATTTGAGGCAGCATAAATAGACAATGAGGCACACGAAAGCTAAAGCAAGCTATATTTCGGATTTTAGGCTTTAGCCTTTCATAATGAAATCCTAAAGGATTAACTCCTGAGTGTGGATAGCGTCACTACCTTTAGCTTTTATGAAGGCTATTGTAAATAGAACGTAACTACTCAGGTTGTCAGGTTCACGGTTCAAAGGTTCACGGTTGGTCGCCTTGCGTTCTTCGTATGGTACACTTTCGGAGTCAATTTGCGTGTAGCTGCCATGCCTCAATATCTTCAACCCATTCAATCTTCATCGCTTTCTAACCTTGAACCCTTGAACCTTGAACCTTGAACCTTGAACCTTGAACCTTGAACCCTTGAACCCTTGAACCTTGAACCTTGAACCCTTGAACCTTGAACCCTTGAACCCTTGAACCTGAGTAGTTACATAGAACTTAACTATGGATATCGATATCGAAAAGGTTATAGAACAGGTTAAGTCCTATAATCCGGAGACTGATTTTGAACTTATTAGAAAGGCTCACCGTGTAGCCGCTGAGGCCCATGAAGGCCAGGAGCGGCTCTCTGGTGGGCCTTTTATTTCTCATCCCCTTTGGGTGGCTTACATCCTGGCCGAATTAAAATTGGATGCAGTCACTATTGCGGCTGGTCTCCTGCACGATGTGGTGGAAGATACCTCTGTTGACTCAGATAAGATTAAAAAGCAGTTTGGTGATGAGGTTGCGGTTCTGGTTGATGGAGTGACCAAATTGAGGGATATCGCCAGGCAGAGCCGAGAGACGAGGAGGGTAGAGAATCTCCGGAAGATGCTTGTGGCTATGGCGGCGGATATTCGCGTTATCCTTATCAAGATGGCTGACCGTCTCCATAATATGTGTACCTTAGGCTCGCTAACGCGTAATCATCAGATTCGAGTTGCTCACGAGACCCAGGAAATTTACGCCCCCTTAGCCCACCGGCTTGGAATGGGAAGAATAAAAGCGGAACTGGAAGACCTGGCCTTACTATATCTGGAGCCGGAAATTTATAAAGAGATTAAGGAAAATGTGGCGGCTGATAAGAAAAGACAGGAGGTGTATATTGAAGAGGCGAGAAAGCTTTTGGAAGAGAAACTAAAGGAAACCGGGATTAAAGCCACTGTGACGGGCCGCTCCAAGCATTATTATAGTATTTATCGCAAGATGGTTTCTCAGCATAAGAAATTTGAAGAGATATATGACCTGTTTGCCCTTCGGGTGATTACCAAATCGGTTAAGGATTGTTATGTCGCCTTAGGTATTGTCCATGCTGTCTGGAAGGCCAGGCCAGGAAGATTCAAGGACTATATTAATATACCCAAAACAAATATGTACAAGGCTATTCATACTACAGTAATGGGGCCTAACCACCAATTAATGGAGGTGCAGATAAAAACGGAAGAGATGCATCGAGTGGCTGAATATGGGGTGGCCGCCCATTGGCGCTATAAAGAAGGTAAACCGGGGGATGCCGAGTTTGATAAGGACTTGGTTGAGTGGTCGCGTCGGATCGTTCAGGAAGAGTTGGGAGATGAGCATGATTTTATGGACGGTATTATGGGGGGACTCTTTACGGATGAAGTCTTTATTTTTACCCCTAAAGGGGAGATCAGGGCCTTGCCGCGCGGTTCCAGTCCCATAGATTTTGCCTACAGTATCCATACGGCCGTGGGCAATCATTGTCTTGGAGCCAGGGTGAACAATCGAATTGTTCCTTTAAGGTATAAGTTGGTCAGTGGCGATATTGTCGAGATACTAACCGCCCCCAGAGCGCATCCTTCTCAGGATTGGCTTAACATAGTTAAAACCCCCCGGGCGAGGGGAAGGATTCGCCAGTGGTTCAGGTTGAAGGTTGAAGAGGAACAAGGAGGCGAAAAACCGCTTCATAAGGAAGAGGTGGGCAAAGAGGCCAGAGCGCCTTTGCCGCTTTTGCCGGCTAAAAGGCGGCAGCGGCCCTCTTCTACAGGGGTAATGGTTTCGGGACTTCTGGATATGGACGTCCATTTTGCCAGGTGCTGTAATCCTGTACCGGGGGATAAGATAATAGGTTATGTTAGCCAGGGCCGGGGGATTTCTGTTCACCGCAAGGGTTGCACCAATATCCTTGGCTTACCTGGTATTTCTCAGCGGTCTGTCTCTGTTTCCTGGGATCAGGATTCCGCAGCTTCCTTTGAGGCCGGGATAACCGTTGACGCCCATGACAGATCAAAACTTATGGCTGATATGCTTGCCGCTATTTCGAATACCCAAACTATCATTAATGCCGCTGATGCCAAAAAAGAGAAGAGTGGTATGGCCAAATGTCATTTTACCGTCCTTATTAATAATCAGGAAAAATTGGAGACCATTATTAAGGTCCTGGAAGCAGTCCATGGGGTAGTGCGTACCTATCGGACTAAACCGATCTGATAAGAAAATGAAAGAAGATTGGGCGATTAATGTCGATGTGAGAGCAGAATTAGTTAAAAGATGGGTAGATGTGAGGAAAATTAATATAAGCACTGTATCTGGAGTGGTTTATCTCAAAGGCTCGATTGTCTTCAGAGAAGACAAAGGTGTGCCTTATCGAGAGAGACCCCAAATTATAAAACAATTAGAAGAAATAATTAAGAAGCTCCCAGGGGTGAAGGCAGTTAAGTTCAGATTGGCTAATTGGATCAAAATGGACGGTCAGTGGCAGATGGTAGAAAAAAAGTAACTACTCAGGTTGTCAGGTTCACGGTTCAAAGGTTCACGGTTGGTCGCCTTGCGCTCTTCGTATGGCCCACTTTCGGAGCCAATTCGCGTGCAGTTGTCAGGCCTCAATATCTTCAACCCATTAAATCTTCATCGCTTTCTAACCTTGAACCTTGAACCCTTGAACCTTGAACCTGAGTACTTACGAAAAAAATTAAGAAAGACTTAAGAAATTACTTGACATATTTTGAAAGAAATTGTAAGATAGGTCTCGTAAGTTATCCAAAGTTGCCATGAATATGGCAAAGTTATTCTATAGCTTTTAAGATAATGTTTTTGGGGTAAGCGAACTCAAGACAGGTTGTTCGACTTTTGGAGTTAATCCTTTAGGATTTCATTAGTTATAAAAGGCTAAAGCCTAAACTCCAATTGATAGCCAACCCCAAAGTCTTTTTCTTAAGCACTATACCTTAAACCAGGCGAGGTAAGTCAGGATGCCTACCTTTATAATGGAAGACCTTACGGAGAAATCTTTAGAGGACGATTTAAATCGGATGGTAAGTGTAAGTGAAGCGGCTGAACTTCTGGGGGTGAGTAAAACTACTATTCGCCGTTTCAGTAATTCCGGTCATCTGAAAAGCTACCGGCTGGGACCGGGTAAACATAGACGGTTTAAAAAAAGAGACGTCTTAGAAGTACTGGAGAGAGAGTAAGCGCTCAGGTGTCAGGCGTCAGGAGCATGTATGTACCTCCTGATCCCTGATCCCTGATCCCTGATTCTTGATCCCTGATCCCTGATCCCTGATCCCTGATCCCTGATCCCTGACACCTGAACGAAAAGACCAATGCGAATTATTAATATTTTACTATTACTGATTTTAGTCCTTTTAGTCTCTTTAGTCTCCGGCTGTGCTGATCAGGCTAAGGAGTACTACCAGCGGGGGCTTGAATATAGCCGCAGTGACAGGCCGGAGGATTGGCAGCGTGCTATTGCTGAGTTCAAGAAAATTATTGAACTGAAGGTAATGGCCTATGATAGGACGGCGCATCTTTATCGGAAACTTGGCGATCATTTGCTAAGTAGAGGTTTTTGGGATGAAGCCGTCAAATACTACCGGCAAGCCCTGGAACTTCAGCCCGGAATAGCTGATCTTCATTACTCTTTAGGAATATGTTATGCCAACAAGGGGGTAATAGAGGAGAAGTATTTTGATGAAGCGATCAAAGAGTATCAGATTGCCATCAGGCTGGATCCTGAGTTTGCGGAACCACATTACGGACTGGGCATGATTTATTTCTTTAAAAAGGAAGAACATGAACGTGGTATTAGCTATTTTAAGGAAGCGATCAGGCTTAAACCCAAATACGTGGATGCCCATCTGGCATTAGCTAAAGCTTATTATCAATTAAAGCGATATGCAGATGCCCTGACTCGATACGATTACGTGATCAAGCTTTATCCTTCCAGGATGCAGATCGTGGCTGATTATCATTACAATAAAGGCATTATTTATAAGGAAATGGGGCAAGATCACCAGGCTATTGAGAGCCTTCAAAAGGCGATTGATACCAATTACCATCACGTCAAGGCCAGAGAAGAGTTAAAAGAATTAGGGGTTTCCCGTTATGATCGCTTAGGCGGAATAAAGGAAGAATACCGTAAGGGAGTTGACCGATAGTGACCGAGCAGGTTGAAACTCCGGGTACCCACGAAGTGGGTGCGAAATTCGAAACCCGACGACCCGCCAGGGGGTACCCCGAACCCGAAACTGTTACACCGGTAATGACCGAGCAGGAATCCTGGCTGGTGTTGAATATGATCCCGGGGATTGGCCCTTTAAGGTTTCGCTCTCTTCTTCGTCATTTCGGCTCTGCTCGGAGGGGGCTTGATGCCTCAGTTGAAGAGCTTTCCGCAGTAGAAGGATTTGGTCAGACCATGGCTGAGGATGTGGTAAGGGAAAGAGCCGAGGTGGATCTCAAGGCTGAGATAGAGTCTCTACGAAAGGTAGGGGGCAACTTCTTAACTCTGAAAGATGAAGATTACCCGGCTAATCTGAAGTCCATTTATGATCCGCCTCCTGTCCTTTACCTCAAGGGAAAGATAGAAAAAACCGACAGGATCGCCCTGGCCGTCGTTGGTTCCCGCAGGTCAACATCTTATGGCCGGGCTGTAACCAGGCGGCTCACTTTTGGTCTGGTTGAGAAGGGGTTTACTGTGGTGAGCGGCATGGCGAGGGGGATCGATACTGCTGCCCATCGGGCGGCTTTAGACGGTGGGGGACGGACAATTGCCGTTTTAGGTTGCGGCTTAGACGTTGCCTATCCGCCGGAGAATAAAGAGTTGATGGAAGAGATTGCCACCGCCGGTGCAGTTATCACAGAATTCCCTTTCGGGACAATACCTGATAAAGGCAACTTTCCCCGACGAAACCGAATTATTAGTGGTCTTACCCTGGGGACACTCGTGGTTGAGGCCGGTGAACGGAGTGGGGCTTTGATTACAGCCGATTATGCCCTTGATCATGGCCGGGAGGTGTTTGCCGTCCCGGGAAGGATCGATAGTTGGGAGGCCCGGGGGTGTCATTGGCTGATCAAACAAGGCGGGGCCAAATTGGTTGAGCGTGTGGAAGATATCGTGGAGGAATTTAGCTGTCTTTTGGATGCGCTTGAAATGACCCCCTTGAAAAAAGATAAAGCTCAAAGGGCTGCTCCTGAGCTGGCTAAAGAGGAAAAGGTGGTCTATGACCTGATTTCAGAACAGCCCGCTCATATTGATTCCTTAATTAATTGTTCTAATTTGCCGGTGCCAAAAGTCACTACTATTCTGCTGGGTCTGGAAATGAAGGGCTTCATTCAGCAGCAGAGAGGGAAGATGTTTGTGAGAGTATAATTGATAAAAGGAGATATGTATACCTTAGCGCGGCCTCTGGCCGCAACCAAACCAATTTTGGATTGCAGATTG
>JASEGY010000010.1:0-1050 GCA_030019105.1 bacterium
GTAAGTTGTAAGTTGTAGGTTACGCCTACTACCTACAACTTACAACCTACAACCTACAACCTACAACCTGTTCAAAATCACTATTGATGACCGTGCTGAGTATATCTTTTCAATAAATCGGGTGTCTGGTCGTCTGGTAAATGGTAGCCTGGTATTTACCAGACCACCAGACTACCAGACTACCAATCACCAGACGGCCATTGTTACCCTAAATTGGCCCTTTTTGAACCATGCCCCTTTTCATTATACTCACCACAGCGTAAGCAGCTACTGCCTCTCCATGTCCAATAAATCCCAACCCTTCAGTAGTAGTCGCCTTGATGTTTACTTGCTCCACGGCTGTTTTTAGAATATTGGCTAATCTTTCTCGCATCTGTGAAATATAGGGGGCTAATTTCGGCTTCTCGGCCACTATCGTAGCATCAATATTGTTAATCTGATAGCCCTTCGCTTCTACCATCTCAACGACAACCTCAAGCAGCTTCAGGCTGGAGATACCTTTAAAACGTTCATCATTATCCGGAAAATGCTGCCCGATATCTCCGGCCCCAATGCTTCCCAGGAGGGCATCACAGATAGCATGCGTAAGGCAATCAGCATCAGAATGACCTAAAAGCCCCTTTGAATGAGGGATCTTGACCCCACCAAGGATCAGATCTCTACCCGCTGCCAGACGATGAACATCGTAACCTATCCCTGCTCGCATTTATTTCCCCGCTACCAATCACCCTTAATCTCTATCTCTGATTTAGAAATATCCGACCTGTAAGATCAGGCCGCCATAGCAAGAACAAACTCTTCTTTCTCAATCTCCATTTCAATGTTTGCACTCTCTGTTTCTGTAAGCATTCCTCCGGCCTTACCACCAAGATTATAACGCTGGAACAAATAATCCCTGACTTTAAGTATACGAGGGAGTTCTGCACTTTCAAGGGGGACAAGGGTATTAGCGGCCTCCCTTTTTCTCCCTAATCCAGCCTGAGCGTGGGCAAGAAGGTGCTCACCCGTTAGTACTTTGATTTAGAAAAAAGTACCTAATCAGTGGGAATA
>JASEGY010000010.1:1602-8359 GCA_030019105.1 bacterium
TTTGCGGGTCGTCGAGTTAATTCAACGGCACATTCATCTCCCTGGCTCCTTCCCGGTCCGTTGACCTCCTTGCCACCCAATTTAATCGTATCTACCACCGGTACCCCCAGGATAGCCGCTCCATCACGGGCCGCCGCAGTGACAACTTCTTCTATTAACTTAAGCGTAAGGAAAGGACGCGCTCCATCGTGAACCAGCACTAATTCTGTCTCAGAAGGAACTTCAGACAGGCCATTATAGACAGAATCCTGCCGCTTCTCTCCTCCCTTGACTATCCGGGACACCTTTGAAAGATGGTACGGCCTGATAATCTTCTCAGCAACACTGTCTATCTCATTATGAGGTACTACGGCTACGATGGAACTTACCAGCGGAGATCGTTGAAGAACTTTGAGGGGGTAGGAGAGGAGAGGATGTCCCGCCAAATCGAGGTATTGCTTGGGCCGGCCCATTCGTTTGCCTGAGCCGGCGGCGACAACTATGGCCGTTACGGCCTTGATCATCGCCGCCGTTACCTTCAATGAGATTCTCCCAGTCTGGCGAAGATCATTCGACCGGCGGTGGTTTGCAAGACACTGGTTACAGAGACAATCACTTTATCCCCAATGTGATTCTGTCCATTATCCACGACAACCATTGTTCCATCATCCAGATAGGCGACCCCTTGACCAAATTCCTTGCCTTCCTTGATAATATGAACAGTCATCTCTTCACCGGGCAGAACAACGGGTTTTAATGTCTCAGCCAATTCATTTATATTCAGAACACCTGCTCCCTCCAACTCAGCCACTTTATTTAAATTATAATCATTAGTCAGTATCTTGCCGCCAGTAACCTTAGCCAACTTAACAAGCTTGGCGTCAACTTCCCTTATCTCAGGAAAGTCGGTCTCATTGATCATAACCTTTACATTTTTCTTCTTCTGTATCTTATTTAGGACATCTAATCCCCGGCGGCCACGATTTCTCTTAAGGGCATCCGAGGAATCAGCAATACGCTGCAATTCCCGGAGGACAAATCGAGGAATAACCAGGATTCCCTCCATGAAACCTGTCTCACATATATCAGCAATACGCCCATCAATAATAACACTCGTATCAAGGATCTTCTCTCCCTGCCCATCTTTTTCCTTTTTCCATGGCGAACTCAAAGTAAGAATGCCGGTCAAGTCTTCTGCCTTCTTCAGGGCGATTATTATCCCCAAATATCCAAAAACAAGATTTAGGGACAGCCTAATGTAAGAATTCTTCATCAAAATATCTGACAAAGCTAACGCTATCAAGTTGCCTATAATAAGCCCTACTGCCAGACCAATTAAGCCAATAATAACAACCTTTCCTGGAATCTGCTGAAGTTTTATCTCAAGTCCGACTAATATCCCTCCCGCCAATAAACCGGCGACAAGACCTCCCATTTCATTATCCCAACTATGGCCAATAAAGTAGCCTGATGCTCCCGCAAGAATAATAAAAATTGCTCTAATAAGAATCAGGGCAAGCATCTGTCTCTTCACCCCCTTTAATAATTAGTAATTAATAAAGGGGCATGGTTCAAATCAGGGTAACACTCTGTAGTCTGGTGTCTGGCCGTCTGGTAAATGGTAGCCTGGTATTTACCAGACTACCAGACGACCAGACTACCAATCACCAGACGACCATTGTTACCCTAAATTGGCCCCCTTTTTGAACCATGCCGATAATTTCTATGTTATTCCTTCGGCGCTTCTAATATCTTAACAATACTCGCATTTATATTCTCGAGAGGCATGTTTTGGACAAAGGAAAGTTCGCTAACTATCAGTTGGCAAGCATTATCCAGAAGTTTCCGTTCTCCGGGAGATAGTCCTTTTCTGTGGTTTCGATGGGATAGATTTCTGGCTACTTCGGCTGCCCGATAGATAGAACCTGACTTAATCTTCTCCAGGTTATTATTATGCCGTATCTTCCAGTCATCTTCCATCGCTTCTTCCTGCGTCGAATGAAGTATATCTATTACCTTAGAGACCTCGTCCTCCTCAATAATCCCTCGAAGTCTGACTTGCCCCCCTGTTGATCTGACTGGAACCATAACCTTCATGTCACCTATGAGGAGTCTTAAGACATAATATTTTTGCCACTCTCCCAGGATTTCTTTCTCCTCAATAGATTCAATAACTCCGGCCCCATGCAAAGGATAAACTACTTTGTCACCAACAGCAAACATATTTCCCCCCTTTTGTTAGAAAGAAATCCTGAAGGTTCGGCAAAAAGTCGATCTTTGTGCTACAGAAATCAAGCAATTACTCAATAAAGTGTGGAACTCTCGCAAAAACGATAAGTCTTCACGGAATGCTGAAATTAGAAATTGGAAATTGGGCCTTCATACTTTCTAATTTCGAGTCGTAAACGGCTATACTCAGCACGGTCATAAATAGTGATTTTGAATAGGTTGTAAGTTGTAAGTTGTAGGTTGTAGGTCGTAGAAGTAACTTACAACCTACAACTTACAACCAAATTACCCTGAGTTATTGAGAAGATACAAAATCGCAGATTATGCCCGCGTTGAGTATACCTACTTTCCATAAGATATTGAGCAGTTATGCAACCAAGCTTCTTCAAGAAACCCGGTTTCTACTGACTACTTTTTGCCGTACGATCAATCCTGACGGGAGAATCCCCTTCAGGTACTGATTATATCATAGAAACGTTTAGAAGTCAAAAGAAAAATTATAGCTACTCAGGTTCAAGGTTCAAGGGTTCAAGGTTCAAGGGTTCAAGGTTCAAGGGTTCAAGGTTCAGGGTTAGAAAGCGATGAAGATTGAATGGTTTGAAGATATTGATGCCTGGCAACTGCACGCGAATTGACTCCGAAAGTGTACCATACGAAGAGCGCAAGGCGACCAACCGTGAGCCTTTGAACCGTGAACCTGACAACCTGAGCAGTTACCATAACCCTATCTTGATCAAGCCTTCTTCTACACTGGGGACACCAATTAATTCAATCGAGTGTTCCAGCTTCTTGTTTTTCAGGTTATAGAGCGGACATATACACCGGGTAAATCCCAACTTGATTATTTCTTGCAATCTCTGATCCAACTGGCTTATGGCCCTGACTTCGCCTGCTAATCCCACTTCTCCCAAAATAACCGTTGTCTCGTCAATCGGCTGATTTCGGTAATTTGAGACAATAGCGGCCACTATCCCCAGATCAGCCCCTGGTTCGGTTATCCTTATTCCTCCGGCCACATTAACAAAACAATCATAATTCCCTAAATGTAATCCCAGACGCTTTTCCAGGACAGCCAGAAGCAGGGAGAGACGGTTGTAATCCACCCCGATGGCCTCCCGTTTGGCCAGACCAAAAGAAGTGGGCGAAACAAGGGCCTGAATTTCAACTAAAATAGGCCGGGAACCTTCCATTGAGGCATAGACCACTGAACCCGGGGCTTGATGAGAACGTTGGGCTAAAAAAGAGGCCGATGGATTGGCGACCTCAATCAATCCGGACTCCTCCATAGTAAAAACCCCGATTTCGCTAACTGAGCCAAACCGGTTTTTAACCGTGCGGAGGATACGATACGCCAGGTGCTCTTTTCCTTCAAAATAAAGGACAGTATCGACCATATGCTCCAGAACCTTGGGGCCGGCAATAGCCCCTTCCTTGGTTACATGACCGACTAAAAAAATGGATATCCCCCGGGACTTGGCTAAACGCATCAGCAGGCTAGTACATTCCCTGACCTGGCTGACACTTCCCGGACTGCTCCCGAGTTCCGGTCGATAGACTGTTTGAATAGAATCTATGACAAGGACTTTTGGTTTGAGCTTTTCCACGGCGCTTAAAATAAACTCCAGGTTGGTCTCGGTTAAAAGATAGATCTGATCAGAACTTACCCCCAAACGATCAGCTCTAAGTTTGAGTTGAGTGGGGGATTCTTCTCCTGAAGCATAGAGGACAGGGTTAAGTTTTCGGCTGAGGTGTTCAGAGGTCTGAAGAAGGAGAGTTGACTTTCCAATACCGGGATCGCCACCGATTAAGACCAGAGAGCCGGGAACAAGACCGCCCCCTAAGACCCGGTCAACTTCGGCTAACCCAATCAGGTGACGCTTCTGTTGACTTAGATCAACTTCAGATAAAAGTTGAGGAGAAGAAAGCAAGTTGCCGGTCAAGAAAGAAGAGGGGATAATTTCCGCTTCTTCCCCGAAGCTGTTCCATTCATTACAGCCCGGACATTTGCCCATCCATTTGGTAGATTCGTAACCACACTGCTGGCAGCGGTACTTGATATTACCTGGCAAAAGAAGTAACTCCTTAAAAAATTATAGCTCTTAAGATAAATATTTTGGGGTAAGCGAATTCAAGATAGGCTAAGGCTATGTAGCTTTCGGAGTTAATCCTTTAGGATTTCATTAGTTATGAAAGGCTAAAGCCTGAACTCCAAAGGATAGCCAACCCCAAAATCTTTTTCTTAACCACTATAGTAACTGCTCAGGTTCAAGGTTCAAGGGTTCAAGGTTCAAGGTTCAAGGTTAAAAAGCGATGAAGGTTGAATGGTTTGAAGATATTGAGGCCTGGCAACTGCACGCGAATTGACTCCGAAAGTGTATCATACGAAGAGCGCAAGGCGACCAACCGTGAACCTTTGAACCGTGAACCTGACAACCTGAGCAGTTACGTGCAATCAATAATTGCACCGGCCAACACCTTTTGCAATGTTTCGCCCAGCTCCTGGATTCTAAAGGGTTTGGGTATCACGCCCCTGAAACCGTATTTTTGGAACTCAGCCATTACCGGATCATTGGAATAGCCGCTGAAAACAATGGCCTTAATTTCAGGATCCATCTCGAGAAGTTTGACCATAGCCTCTTTGCCGCCCATCCCGCCGGGAATAGTTAAATCCAATATCACGGCCTCAAAGGGCTGCCCGGATTTTTTGCCTTTTTTGTACATTTCAATCGCCTGGGCTCCATCCCGGGCAAAATCCACCTCATAACCAAGGTTCCGGATTAAAGCGCCAGTAGCTTCCAGGACATCCTCCTCATCATCCATCAGAAGTATTCTCCCTTCGCCTCTAAGCAACTTGCCTGATTCATCTTTCCTGATTTTCAAACTTTCTTTGGAAGCAGGCAAATAGATAGAAAAAGTCGTTCCAACCCCTAACTTAGATTCTGCCTCAATATATCCCTCGTGGTTTCTAATAATGGAAAAGACAGTAGCCAGCCCCAGACCGCTTCCTTTTTGTTTGGTAGTAAAATAGGGGTCAAATATCCTTTGGAGATATTTTTCCGGTATGCCAACCCCATGATCCTGGATGGAAATCTTGATATATTCACCTGCTTGCAGGGGTACGCTGCTCCGTGCCCCTACCGTTATCTTCTCTACCTTAACCTCTATTATCCCGCCCTCCGGCATAGCCTCCCTGGCATTGATGACTAAATTGCTGATGACCTGCCCGATCTGTCCCGGGTCACATTCGACCGGCCAGATATCATCCGTGATAGAAAACTGTGCCCCCACATTGGAACCGCTCAAGGCAAATTCGGCTGTTTCCATTAGCAATTCCGGGATAGCGGTAGTTTTCTTGATTGGCGCCCCGCCTTTGGCAAAGGTGAGTAATTGTTGAGTCAGGTCCTTGGCCCGAAGAGATGCCCTCTCGGCTTCGGTTAATTTTTTGAAAGCTTCATTTTCAGGTTTAGTATATATCTTGGCCAGAGAAATATTCCCCAAAATGGCTGTGAGGATATTGTTGAAATCGTGGGCCAGACCGCCGGCCAGGATACCAATGGCTTCCAGTCTTTGTATTTTGGCGTTCAGGATATTTTGTTCCATCCTCCGCTTTTCAGTGATGTCCTGGAAGACCAGGACCACACCAAGGATATTATCGTCTTTATCCCTAATAGGCGCCCCACTATCAGCCAGAATCCGCTCTGTGCCGTCTCTGGCAATAATGACCGTATGGTTAGCCAGGCCAGCGATCCCACCGGTTTCAAGCACTTTTCCTACCGGATTTTCGCAGCGCCGGCGGGTTTGTTCGTTGATAATATGGAAGACCTCGGCCAGGGGCCGGCCAATGGCTTCTTCCCGGGGCCAGCCGGTTAGATTTTCAGCCACGGGATTGATTAGAACAATCTTGCCTTCGGTATCAGTCGCAATAACGCCATCCCCAATACTGTGCAGGGTTACATCCAGGCGTTCCCTTTCAGCCGCCAGCCATTGTTCGCTCTCTCTTAATTTCCGTTCCATCTTGTGCTTGTAAAGAGCCATTTCGATGTTAGTATATAATTCTCTTTCGTCAAAGGGCTTGAGGATATAGCCAAAGGGCTCTGTTATCTTTGCCCGCTCTAACGTCAGGTCATCAGCGTAAGCCGTAAGATAGACTACCGGAATATCTAAATTGGCCCGCACCTGGCCGGTAGCTTCTATGCCGTTCATTTTACCTTTTAACACAATATCCATCAGGATTAAATCCGGCTGAGTCTCGG
The DNA here is from genome assembly GCA_030019105.1 of bacterium. Taxonomy (GTDB): domain Bacteria; phylum UBA9089; class JASEGY01; order JASEGY01; family JASEGY01; genus JASEGY01. The sequence goes on from JASEGY010000010.1 coordinate 8,064, forward strand.
CTGCTTTTTTAATGGCTTCCTCTCCGGAAGAAGCCGTAGCCGGAACAGCGTACCCCAGCCTTTTTAAGGTGTTTTGTATGTCCCTGGTCACGATACCTTCATCTTCCACCACCATTATTTTTGCCTTAGCCATTTTTAGCACCTCCTTATTTTTTGTCAGTAGTCATTTGCAAAGGACCTAAGGGACATAAGGGACATAAGGGACATAAGAGACATAAGGGACCTAAGGGACATAAGGGACCTAATGGACCCAAGGGGCTAATGCCTCCTGCCTCCTGACTCCTGACTCCTGCCTC
>JASEGY010000010.1:8458-9999 GCA_030019105.1 bacterium
CCTGCCTCCTGACTCCTGCCTCCTGACTCCTGACTCCTGCCTCCTGCCTCCTGACTCCTGACTCCTGACTCCTGACTCCTGCCTCCTGCCTCCTGACCAAACTCAATCTTAAACGCTGTTCCAGCGCTTCTGTCCAGTTCAATGCTTCCCTCAATCTGATCTACTAACGTGACGACTAATTGCAAGCCTAATGATTCCGTGTTCCTGAAGTCCAAATCCTTTGGCAAGCCCACCCCGTTATCCCTGACCATCAGTGTAAACTTATTCTCATCATCTAAGCGAAGGTCAAGGCCGATTTCACCTTCCTGACCGGATGGGAAGGCGTGTTTCAGGGAATTTGAAACAAGTTCATTGATAATCAAAGCACAAGGGATGGCCGTACTAATATCCAGATAAACATTATTGACATTTATGATCAACTTAATCAACTCAGAGTCGACTCCGTAGGAACGAAACAAATCAGTGGTCAGACCCCGAATATATTCCGCAAATTCAACCCTGGCCAGGTCTTTGGATTGATACAACCTTTCATGGACGAGGGCCATTGACTTGATGCGGTTGCGGCTTTCCTTCAACAGATCGAGGGATTGTTTATCCTTGATATATCCGGACTGCAGGTTGAATAAGCTCAGGATAATCTGGAGATTATTCTTGACCCGATGGTGAACTTCCTGCAGGAGGACCTCTTTCTCTTTGAGCGAGGCCTTGATTTGATCCTCTGCCCGCTTACGCTCGGTGATTTCCCGTTGAAGTTCGACCGTGCGCGCTTCTACCAGTTCTTCCAGGTGATCACGGTATTTCCTCAAATCACCGGTCATTTTGTTGAAAGAAGCGGCCAATTCCCCAATTTCATCCCTGGTTCTAATGGGGACATTATAGCTAAGGTCACCGCTGGCAATCATTTCTGTTCCCATGACCAATTTTTTAATAGGCTGACCCAGGAAGTATCTAATAGATACAGTAATGCACAAAGATGTAAAGAGAATACCCAGCGTAATTATTACTGCTATGGTCTTACTGGCCTCGTTCAGTTTAGCCCTCATATTAGCCAGTGAAAGGACTAAATATATCTCTCCAATCTCTTCGATTTCTTTCTCTTCCGCCCCTAAAATCAACTCCTCTCCGGCCGGTTCCTTAATCTTTTCAGTCAAAATAGGAGCAGTGTATTCCTTAACGTGCGCCTCCTCTTTTGTGCCTCCCTGAAATAGGATTTCCCCTTCGTTATCCCTGATCTCACAGAATATTACATCCTTTTGATTCAGCGCCCCTTCGGCTATATTAGAAAGCGCTGTTGTGATTCCGGATAAGACCGGATATTCACTGCTGGCCGCTAAACTGCCCAGTAATGTCCTGGCCCTTTCATCAAGTTCCGCAAGCAGCGCCTCCTCTTCGTGCCTGATGAAATAAAAGCCGAGAGCTATGCCTAAGATAGTTACTGATAAAATAAATAGGGAGATAACTTTTTTATCAATCCCGTATCGCATTTTTTCTATAGCTCTTAAGATAAATATTTTGGGGTAAGCGAATTCAAGATAGGCTAT
>JASEGY010000010.1:10005-24756 GCA_030019105.1 bacterium
CAATTCTATAGCTCTTAAGATAAATATTTTGGGGTAAGCGAATTCAAGATAGGCTATATAGCTTTCGGAGTTAATCCTTTAGGATTTCATTACTTATGAAAGGCTAAAGCCTAAACTCCAATCTTCAACCAACCCCAAAATCTTTTTCTTAAGCACTATACCTGTGCAATCAGTCGTGCCTCAACGTGGGAACCACATCTGAAGGGTGTTAACTAACTTGCAAAACGAAGGCACCGTGCATCCCATGAGACTTTCTTTTTTAGCTAACTGGCTGTACAAACTGGCAGATTGGGGAATTCGGTACTCGCTCAATATGTCAAGAAAAACCTCTTTCGGCCGGACAGGCTTTAGATCTTCCTGTCCCCCACGTTGTTCAACAAGTTGCACGACCTTGGCCTGGAACTCTTTAATGTTCCAAGAGCCGGCCCTGCGAGTATTTTCACGAATCAATTGTGCCAGATGTAAAGAATCAAAACGCAGCCACCGTTCCACCTCAGGTTCAATGACAATCGTTTTTACACGTTCTGCATCCCATCCGCTTTTGTGCAACGCCTTTTCAATCTCCTGTTCCAAGAGGTCCAAGCCTCTGTTCTCAAAGCCGCTTCCCTCGAAATCACGTAATGCCAAGGCGCGATGATGTGTCCCTAAATATCCGCTCAGTAAACCTGTGACGCTTTCCGGAGGACTTGAATCATGGAGCACATCTTTCAGAAAATCGCACTTATCTGGTTTAACCGGCCGAATCCCCAGGCTTTTTCCTCTTTGCAAGATTATGGTTCTAACAATAGCCAATATATCTTCATCTGCTCCAACAACGATTAAATCTTTTTCCCATTCCATAGCTTCAGTTCAGCTTAATATCCCAGAGGCAAAGAGTTGGGCCAGGCGAAAATCTTGCTGCCAATTCTTTAGCTTCGGATGCTGGTCTCCACTAACGATATCAATTTCACCATCTGATGTTTGCGAAAAGCAAAGGAGTTGGTTAGGATCAATCAATCCTACCAATACTGGAGAATGCGTTGCTATCAATGCCTGCCCGCCATAAATCGAGTTTAGAGATTTATAGATAGCCTCGACCGCCGGTGGATGAACGCCATTTTCCGGCTCCTCGATCAGGTAGATGTCGCCTTCCGATTCAATGTAAGGTATTAAAGTCAAGGCGAGCATCCGTAACGTCCCATCGGACAAATGCCAGGACGAAACCTTCAAACCGGAGTCATACGTCACTTGCAAGTAGGAATGCTTGTCCTCCTCACGCTTAATCACCTCAATGTTCCTGATGGGTAAAATGGTTTGAACTTGTTTTAACCAGGCTCCGAACATCTTTGGATTTTGTTTTAATTCATGCACAACGAACGGGAGAGTAGAGCCATCGGGCAAGAAGCGCCGGTCTTTGAGCGGCGGGCATGGTCGCTGCATACTCTCACTCTTGAGCATAAGTTTTTGCACCTTTTGGGTGAGGGTGGTCTTTGTCCAGCTTGCCAGCCCAAATCGTTCATCTTCCGGCAAGGTACTCAAGGCCGAACGCTGTGGTGGATTCTTCAGCGTAAAATTCCAATCGCTGGTCTCCGACCTGAAATACGCATTGAGCTTCTTGGATTTGGCCGCCACTTTTCTCCAGCCTGTAGGGGTCTTGCTCTGGCCATGAATTAATGATCGATTCGGCAAACTGAGGGATGGAAACAGAGATAGTTGCTGTACTGTATGCCGCCGTGATAAATCCGTGGGTTTATCCATCATCCAAAGATTCTCCGCCAATATGCGAGGCTCATCCGTTTCCGTTTCCGTTTCCCTTCCAATCTCAACTTCATAACGGATGCAACGTTTAAAGGCATTGTTTGTTCGACCTAATTGGGCGAACAAATTGGGCGGCGATTGAAGCTCAACAGCCAACTGAAAAGATGTCCCTCGTCCACAAAATAGTAGTTCCGACAAGTGATTCGCTTTGCTTTCCGCCCATACTGAATCCAGACCGTCTGAAGCGAATGCGCCAAGCACTTTGAGAACTTCCAGAAAGGTGCTCTTTCCCGCTCCATTGGGGCCAGCCATCACATGAAAACGATCCAGCGGTCGTGAAATATTTTTCAGACAACGATAGTTGACAGCCTCAACTTTGATAATCATAAGTGTACTAATTTTACCTCCTTTAAACTTGCAGTGGAATAGTCAACCAGAAACAAAAAGAGTTTGCTGCGGGGCATAATTTTCATTCGGCTTTACCAAAGACCTCACCGGCTTCCTCAATAATGGCGGATGAAAATTTTATGCCTAATCTTTCCGCGGCTAATAGATTCAAGGAGAGTTTTATCTTTCTTGGTCTTAAGTGGGGAATATCGGCCGGTTCTTCTCCATTAAGTATCTTCAAGGCAATCTCTCCGGCTTGTCGGCCTAACTCCTTGTAATCGCAGTCAAAAGAAAGGAACGCCCCGGCTTTAGTGTAAAATGAAGAAAGTCCCACCACTGGGAATCCTTTTCTTAAGCTTTCCAGCAGGAGATACTCTACTGATTTGGGGAAATATATCTTAGAATCAGGAATCATCAGGAAACAATCTATCTGCCGGGAAATCTCTTTAATTGCCTCAGGGAACTCCTTCCCGGTATCAATCTTCCTGGTAATAAGTTGAAGCCCTAACTCTCTGCATGACTGTAATGTTTCCCGGTATAGCGAGGTTGTTTTAGGCGAATAGACCAGCCCGATTTTTTTTACATCCGGGAGGATTCTCTTGATTTCCGTCAGTTTCATCCCGGCCGGAATACCTAATGAGACACCGCTAACATTTGAGTCGATAAGTCCTTCAGGATCAAGAACGATGGAAAATACTACCGGGATATTGTCTATTTCTTCTTTAGCTAATTTTGAGGCCTTTGTCCCCAGGGTAAAAACCAGGTCAGGCCTTTGCTCTTTAATTCGCGAGAAGACTACTTCCGGTTTTTCTTTCTCTAAGTTGTATTTATTCGCCCACAAGGCCACTTCTTTTTCATCAAGAAATTCCTCGAATCCCTGCCAGGATTGCCGGTAAGGTTCCAGATCAGATGAAAAGACAACTGAAACCACGGCCCGGTCAGCGGCCATTGCCTGGTTAAGCGTAAAGATAATAGATATTGTCCAGCAAAGCAGAAAGATTCTTTCCTTCACGAATCTTTTATATAATTTATGCTCAGTAATAGTTGTAGGGATAGCCACCTTTATCCACCCGGAAGGGGAGCTAATAATTAATTGTTGGTCTGCTTTTTCCATAAAAGCATATCCAAGATTGATCCCCTTTGTAATTTCATCATGTACCTGTGATGTTGTCCAAGCACACTTTTCGAAGAGTTCTTTCAATATCCCAAATTGGTTAACTACTGCAAAGTTAGATAAGACGGTGTTGTCAATAATTACTGATTTAGAAGTCTCCAAGAGCCTCGACCTCCATTTTTGCCTCCTTTATAGTACTGGGGCCAAGTTGTAATTCAAAACCACTTCGATGAAGGATCTCTTTTGCTTCTTCCTGACAAACTCCTAACAGTTCAGCCGCTTTTCCAAGGGAAATATCACCATCATCATAGGCGTTAATAATTACTTTCTCTTTTGCTTCTGGTTCAAGCTGGAATAGAGCCCGCAGGGCATTATCAATTACCACCCCCTCCGAAGGATAGAGTCCTACTTTAACTAATTGTTGAACCTTCCAATTGGCAACCCTTGAAATTTCCATATCCCTTTCCCCCTATTTTTGAAACAACTATTTCGCTGGCGATGATCATCGTTTGGGCCAACTTTATCCTTTTGATTTTCTTTCTCTTCGACATTCATGAACTGCATCCACAATCTCCTTCATTGACATAGGCTCTTCATCAGGCAATCTTTCAGCAAAATCAGTAATTTTGGTTTTGAAAGCCTTCTTTAAAAGGACTGTTTCCCCATCTGTAGCAATTAAAAACCGATCATCGGGCTGAAATTTAATAGCGATATCTGATGGAAGCTCAATTTTATTATCGCTTGAAAGTCTAACTAATTCCATCTAAGCACACCTCCTATTTTTTTCTTTCTGGAAATTAGCCCCTCCCATTCCCAATAGTCCTTTTCTACCTCAAAAGAGTATTTATCAGGAATCTTTCCTTCATCCCAATTATGCTTGAATTCCTCAAAGGATATCTTATAGAGCCGGCTCGACGCAGGTATCGGCCATAGGTGTGATAAACGCGGGGCAAATTATCGGGTATCTCAATGACCAACACAGCCACGCCAACCGTCATCTCTACTACTTGAGGCAGCCCAATTCCCAAAGGCGGGCTGCAGTTCTGGATCGCTTCGACGATATTATTAATAGCTCGTTCCGGATCTCGCACTCCAACCGGATGACCGTCATCATCATCATCAACAACACCAACGATAATCGTTCCACCCTTAGCATTGGCCAAAGCAACTAATGTCTCGGCCAGCTTTCGGGGGCGAATTGTTTCCTCTTTAAAGTCGATCCTCTGCCCTTCACCCTGGGCAATCAATTGCAGCACATCTCCCTGATCCATCTGAATCCTCGGGATGGTTCACTTTAGTGTGAAGCTTGCGGGTATGTGGATAACTGTTTGTAGTAGCAAAGCTTGCTTTGCTTGAGTAGGATTAGCAGAGCAAGCTCTGCGACTACAAGTTGCCCGGAAGAAATCACAGGAAAGACGATGAAAATGAACCGTCCCGAATCCTCCAATTAACTTCTTAAAACGATGCCTAAAAATGATAAGTCAACCCCAACAAAATCCGCCTGAGATCCTGGGGAACCTCCGGCAGATATACAGTATTTTCAGAAGATACTCCCGCCGTGTAATATTTCTTATTCAGCAAGTTATTCACAAGCAGATGTATATCCATATTTTTACCGACATACACCATATTTAAATCAACTACGCTATATCCCGGCATTCGTGCATATTTACCTGTATGAGGATTATTTTCGCCATACTTTACATTCTCCGGTCGAGTTGCAATATCGCTGACCCACCGAATCCTTGGAGTAAGTGAAAGGTTTTTGAACGACTTTATCGTTGCCCCAGCCATAACCTTATGTTTTGAGGTCTTGAAAAGATCAAACTCTTTATCCTTATACGATTCTTCAGGATGCGTAGTATGCCCATCCATAAAAGAATAAGCAAGATACATCTTCAAATTTCCTCCTAACCAATAATCGAATTGTGAATCGATTCCATAGGATTCCAATTCTCCAAAATTATCATTCCATTCTACCCAGGGAGTAGTATCACCCCAATGATCCGGTAAGGTTATTTGCCCCTTTAACCTTCGGACAATCAGATCATCAACTATATTGTAATAAGCGCTTATATTAGTTTTCATGTTTTTTGACCAATCCTGACTCCAAACTATTTCCGCGGTTTTCAATTTTTCAGGTTTCAGATCGAGATTTTGGACATGTCCATAATCATAGGTAAACCATACCTCATAACGATGAAAATAGGATGGGGCAATATAGGCTTGACCATAGAGCAGCTTAAAGATTTGGCTGGGGGTTCTCTGGTAAACCAGGCTGAGTCTGGGGTTTGTCACACCTTTATAAATAGTGTTGTAATCGTGTCTCGTCCCCAGGGTGAAATACAATTTATCTTTATAGGGATACATGGCCTGGACAAATATTCCATAATTCTGAGAAGATAGCGCTGCCTGAGGATAATCATCATTGTAAAAATTATTCAACTGCAGCATTGAATCTCTATCAAAGGGTTCTCCGATTACATCTCCTATCGGAAGGCCGGTAATGTCTTCAAATATAGCTCCTATCATAAGGTTTAACCTGTTGGCAAAGGTATAATCGCCCTGCTCTTCTACTTTTATTCCGTTGGTTTTTCCATACTGGTGGACCTGGAGCGTTGTCCCGTCTTCAAGCAGGTAATACCAATTCATTTCCGGGTCAATCTCAAACTGACTTAGAGAAAATTTGGAATTAAGATTGAATTCGTTGCGAGAATATCTATGTTTCATCGACAGCTTATTTATCGTATGCGCCCAATAAGCCTCCTCGTTGTAAACATAATGCTCAGGAATTAATCCTTTAGATAACTGCTCATGGTAGGAACTTCTATCAAAGGAAAGAGAAAGATTTCTTATATCCAAATTCAGGCCGATATTATAATCCTTCACCGGGTCTTCATATTCAGCCCGGACAGGCCAGTTTGGATAGCCGGTCTTAATAAAAGAGAGGGAATTATACTCTGAAGAAAGATCCTGGCCACTTGTTCTAAATAACCTGGCAAAGATAGAGTAGCTCATATCTTCGTTAATCCACTTGCTGTGATGAATCCAGTTATTGTATGTCTCAAACTGTCCGGCCCCAAGGTGAATATGGGTTCCGGGGGACATGGTAGAAGACTTGGTAATAATATTAACTATACCGAAGGCACCAGCTCCATATAATGCTGATCCTGGGCCGTAAACAATCTCTATTCTTTCCACATTTCCTAAAGGCACATTATTGCCATAGGAAAACTGTTTGCCTGAAGGGCAACTGATGTTCTTTCCGTCCAACAATAGCAGCAGCTTATTGTTTTCCCCTATGCCTCGTTGAGAGATAAGCGTAGAGAACTCACCATATATATTGGTGCTCAAGTCAAAACCAGGCAAATCTTGGAATACATCCTTTAAGTCCAGATATCCCCTTTCTTTTATCATTTCTTCAGTAATAACAATAACATTAGCCGGCGCTTCGGTAATTGGCTGTTCTCGCCTGGTCGCAGTTATTACCATTGGAATCTCCATAAATAGAAGTTCTTCACCTGATGCTTCGGCGAATTCTTCCTGCGCCAGGACATCAAAACCAAGCCCAGCCACTAATGTTACCACCATTCCCAAAACTAATAAATTTTTCATCTGAAAAGCCCCCCTTTTTTAGTTGTATTGTCAGCTACTGATAATGATTGTTGATGTCAATAATTTCTACCGATCCACTGTCTACAAATACAAATATAGCCCGATATTGGTAATCAATCCGAAATGAATAGATACGTAGATCCTTTGGTTCCAATATCTCTGTATGCAGACCGGGATGTCGCCAGTTTTGCTCAAACAACTGCTTTTGCTTATGCCACTTCTTGGCTAACCGATGTTTACGTAAATACTTCTCCAATTCAGGATCGAGTGGCAAGATGGTCATTGAGCAGCACTCCCGAAAGTTCTTGATCTCTCCATCCCCTGGCGCAAGGAATCAAGAAAAGACTCATTGTATTGACCGGTGGCGTTCATCTTTTCAATAACAGTCTCCACATTCCTAACCGGCGGCGGCTCTGCGGGTAATTCTATGTCATTCTCAAATAAAACATACGTGATTTCCTCTCGAACAGCCTTATGGATCAATTCGAGCAAATCACCGACAGTGAGCGAACTTATTCGCTGCTCCATTGAGATATTCGGCATTTCCTATCCACTCCTTTCTTTCCAGAGGCGTAACGTGAATGAATATTCGTCTTCGATTAAATCCGGTTCCGTCCCATTATGCTTGAGCATACCAGGGATTACCTTGCTGGTTATGCCCATCCCCCGGTATTCCACATAACCATAATCTCTCATGATATATACCAGGGTCTGATTCCTGGCATAGCGCCGGCCTCGCCGGATGCCCTCAATGGTTACTGTATTTGGCAGACGGCCCGGACTGGTTACCTCAAGTCTATTGCTGTATATAGCCAACATAATGTCTGTCCCGGTTATTGAATAGTCCCGGTGAACAAGTGCATTGACAATGACTTCCCTGAGAACATCCAGGGGATAATCCCGTTTTTCTATCCGGCGTCCGAAATCCAGATAGGCTTTCACGCCTATATTCCGGCGCGTAAAATCCTCGGCCTGTTCCACCAGCCCACGTTCCACAAGACCTTCCCCCCTTTCATCCTGCAGTGGGAGCAGAGGGCCCTTCAGGATTTCATCATCTATGGCCGCATAGTCTTTTTCCTTGCCAGGATAGGCAATGGCCCGTATCCCGGCTTGAGGCAGGAAACGATTTGGTTTTTTGCCAAAGAGGAGCATCCCGGCTACGGTCGGAACAGACATCCCGTTCGTTGGGGTTATGAAATCTACTGTCTCAAGCAGGTGACACCAATCAGCCTCTTGTTCCGGCGCCGTCTGTCTAAGGATACCTTCAAAATATTGTCTTAACCGTCGCTGGTCAAGGTCCGACAGGGTTGCCCCGGGAACCGGTTGAAGATCAATGCTCACTCTTCCGGAAGCCTGAAACAGACGAAGTAATTCCTCTCTGCCGGCTTCGCGGACAGTGGTTCCTACCCGGATATAGTAGTAGCGATGACTATGGTGAAGCATGGCATAAGGTTTAGCCTGACCCGAGATTATACTGACTATGGCCACCCGCTTGCCTTCCTCAGTAACCACGGTCTCGTAATAAGGAATGATCTCCGGCTCGACCTTAGTTCGACAGGCTTCCATGACCCACTCTTCAATGTTTTGACGCTGAATGCCGGAGATACTCCCGTCATCTTCAACCCCAAGAAGTATCATGCCGCCTTGATAATTAGCCAAGGCCACGATTTCTTTGGCAAGAGACTGAACAGGGATGTCATCGCGTTTAAACTCCACCCCCGAACTCTCACCATTCCTTATGATTTCCTTAAGCTCCGATTCTTTCATTTAATCTTGAGCACATCCTTTCTATGCCCTAAGCATCCCTAAGCCGCGGCCTATTTTCTCAGGCAAGACATTTACCGGAACAGAAATAGTTCTATCCCATTTCTCTTTTTTCTGAATAAGGCGCTCAATCTCTTTAGCTACCTTTGCCGTAAGGTATTTTTCTCCACATTGTTGACAAACCCCAGCCGGCACATTTTGAAAAACAAATAAATCGCCCTGATAACGGTAATCTAACTCAACCTTCTCGTCTTTTACTTCTCCACCACAAAAAGAACAATCTCCATATTTATGCATCCTTTACTCACCTCCTCTTGCCCTGGTTCTTTCATTGATCCACCTGGGTAGTTTTGGTAAATAGACTGTTATTATTCTGATCCATTTTGTAGGGGTAGACCCACAGACAATATGGATTGGCTTGTTTTGTGAATAACCAAGAACTAAACAACTTGGTCCTCGTGGATCGTCAGGATAATCTTCCAATATCTCACCATTGTAAATAGCAGTTTCTAAATCAGAGATGGCTATCTCTTCAGCATATCTCTCTTTTTCCCCGTGGAAGCTAATCTCATATTCTTCTCTTATTACTTTACCTTTGATTTTTCCAATATCCATCTTCTGTCCTCGGTTTAAAACTTATACCCCACTTTCAAAAGAAAATTCCGCTTGTTCTGCGGAATCTTTGTCTGGGCGAATTCTGTGCTGCACGGATCAGCATAAGATTCGTTAAAGAGATTATTGACCTTAGCCGTGATTTCCATGTTCGGTAAAAGGTCCTGGCTAAATAGGATGAGATTAGTAATCAGATAAGGGTTAAGCCATTCTTCCTCTTCGCTTACTGTTAACCTCTTTCCCATATACTGAACTTCTCCGGTTAAGTAGACCTTATTCTGAAGAAAAGGAATACTAAGGCCAAGATTGGCCAGATTTCGGGGAGAATCAACTAATTCCCGATGACTGCTTTTATCTTCCGTCTTCTGGTAATTATAACTAAGACGACCTTTAAGGCCCTTCCATTTGCCTTTTAAACTTAACTCAATTCCATTTGCCTTTGCCTCCCCTGTATTTTGGAATTGTAACAGAGGTTCATCAAAGCCCTGCTCTTCGATGTTTACCTGCGAAATTATGTCAGAGAGGTCGGTTCGATACAGGAAAAGACTGCCCTCTATCTTTCCCCATAAGGCTTGTTCAAAAACAAGCTCGTAAGTCTTAAGTGTTTCCGGGTCAAGATCGGGGTTAGGCTTAATCGTGGGGAAATTACCATGGTCAGGGTAGCCGTCGTGGTAGTACAGTTCATAAAAGGCCGGGGCGCGAAAGGCGCTTCCATAGAGGAACTTCAAGCTGCTATACTTTCCCGGATTGTAGACTACACCAACGCGGGGGTTGATGGTTTTACCAAAGGTAGAGTAGTGGTCAATCCGGCTGCCCAGGGTAAGGGATAGATTCTCCATTACCTTGTAGATGTCTTGTAAATAAAAGGACCAGATACTCAAGGTGCGTTTATCATCCAGATATTCGGAATAATACTCCGGCCCCGGAAGACCTTTGGCATAAGACTTCTGATGAATCCGGTAATGGTTATGATATTCTCCGCCGGCAATAAGCTGATTTTTTTCAGAGGGCTTCCAGTTGAATTGGACCTCTGATCCCGCCCAATCAGCCCTGGTCCAATCGACTCCATCCTCTTTGTATTTTTCACCCTCTTCGTCTTCATCCCAGAAGATATAATCTCCATCAAAATAATAGTGATCATAATAGACTTTGGCTAAAAGACTCTTTCTTTCATCCAACTCATGCCTGTATTTCAATTCTACAAAGCCGGCTCCGTCAAGCGTTCTGGAACGGGGATCATTAAAGACTGTCTGATAAGCTCCGGTGGGGATGCCTTTTTCCCGGTCCTTTAATCCGGCATGGAGACTTAAGTCACCGTAATCAAGTTTTATGAAGAAGTTATAGCGCTTCTCCCAGTCGCCATTTTCAAAGACACCATTATTGGTCTCCGGGTCATCATATTCCGGGAAATAAAGGTCCTGTCCCTCACTGTCCATCCGGTGAGCTGAAACAAAGATATCTAATCCATTATCAAACATCCTCCCATAACTGATACCCCTTTTTTTAAATTGATAGCTTCCATAATCTCCAGTAAGTCTCAGCCCATTAAGATCCGTTCCATCCTTAGTCACGACGTTGATTACAGAGAATAAGGCGTAGGTGCCGTACAGGGCCGAGCCCGGACCTTTAACCACTTCAATCCTTTTTACTGAATCAATGTCTATCTCCAGGTCATTACCAACCGCAGCGCCGCCATAAACAGGCTCATTTACGGTAAATCCGTTAATCAGTATCAGTATCCGGCTGGAATAATCTCCAGGGATATAATATCCTCTTACGCCTAAGTGCTTATAGTTCCTGTCATAATTAACATAAAGCCCGGCGACGCTGCGCAGGGCTTCACTTACGGTGGAGTAACCATAGCGCCTGATCTCATCAGCCGTAATAATGGTTACGGCGGCCGGCGCTTCTCCGATTTTCTGCTCAAACTTTGCCGCGGCAAAAACTACTGGGATTTCGGCAAACAGAAGTTCTTCCCCGCTAATTTGGGCCAACTCTTCCTCTGCCCGGACTGCCCCGGGATTTGCCCCACACAAAAGTAAATGACAGATCATTCCCAGCCCCAATAGTTTTTTTTTCATCTCCCCCCCCTTCCCTTTAATTACTTAGTTCGCACAACATCTCTTTTTAATCTTACCATTTTTCCACGCTTTTGTCAAATCATTTATCTTGACACTTATCTTACCTTTATGCTAAGATTTAGGCAGAGAAAAACCGAGGGAATACGAGGAGGCGAAAATTATGAAGTGCGTTATTTGCAATGGAGATGAAATTAAAGTTATGGAGGTAAAGGAAGAATTCACACTTGGGAACGATATTGTCTATGTTCCAATAAAAGTTCCTGTCTGTAAAAATTGTGGCGAGCGATATTATGACAGACGAACTATGCAGTTTCTGGAGGAAATTAAAGGAAAACTTGGCTGCACACAGGAAAACCTAAAAGAGATTGGCAAGGTTTTAGTGTATGGTTAGAATTAGGGTTAAATTTATCCGAGAGTATTATCAAAATTTAAGGGAGATGCTGTTTAATGCTTGCTATTCGAGGGATTTAGGTACTCATCCGTTAGTACTTTGATTTAGAAAAAAGTGCCTAATCAGTGGAAATAGCTGCTCCTTTTAATAGCACACGGATGACACGGATTTAACGGATTTGTACTGATTTTATCCGTGGTAATCCGTAGTATCCGTGTTATCCGTGTGCTATTAGATTTTTATAATCAAAGTAGTAGTGGATGAGCACCGGGATTTATGATGAAAGCCAAATTAAGTTGCTGGAGAAAGTTGACATATCTCCAAACATAGAGGTGATTATTACTTTCCTGGATGACAGGCTGCCGCAAAAGCCTGTTACTGATAAGACCAAAGAATTACTTGCCTTGAGTGGAACCTGGAACGACGATCGTTCTGTTGACGAAATGATAAAGGAAATCTATGAAAGTCGTACTATTCCCGAGGGAAAAGGAGAAAATATTTATGCCCGAAATTACTGAAGTATCCAGCCTACTTACCCATACTGTCAAAGGACGTTATCACAATGGTGCTATTATCCCTGAAAAATCAGCTTCATTTAAAGAAGATATGGACGTAACTATTCTTTTGATTGATCAGGAGACATTTAACGATTATCACCTGGCAGAGATAGCTGACCACCGTTTTCGAAATTCGACTGAGGCGGATTACGTAGATGTAGATGAACTTCTAAAAAAGGCAGAAATGGAATGTACAGAGTAAAATTTCATCAGTTGGTCTGGGAAGAAGACTTTAAAGAGCTTGATCCTCCTCTCAAAGTCCGCATACTTAAAGAGTCCAAGGCGAAACTTTCAATCAACCCTGAGCGGTTTAAGAGCTTACGCAAGAAATTCAAACATTACAGAAGACTGCGTATTGGTGACTATCGGGCTATTTATCGAGTAAATAACGGACAGCAAAAAGTGATGATCCTGAAAGTAGGCCACCGCAAAGAGGTATATAAGCATCTTGCCCAACGATTGGAAAAAGCAACTTAAAAGAGGAAACCTCAACGTGAGATTAATCTTAAGCATAATAATATTTCTACTGTCAACCTCAGCGAACGCCCAGGAGCTTTCGCTCTCGGCCTCGGTGGATAGAAACAAGATCACCCTGAATGATCAGACCAGGCTTTCGGTTTCCGTCTCCGGAGGGGCTGGTTCGCTTCCCTCACCTCAACTGCCGCCCATGTCTGACTTTAATATCTATTCCTCCGGCCGGTCGCAGAATATCTCCATTGTTAACGGACAAGTCTCTTCAGCCGTTACTTTTAACTATACTCTGGCCCCCAAGAAGACAGGAAAGTTTGCCATTGGCCCGGTTGTCCTTACTTACCAAAATAAGACCTATAAAACCAGCCCCATCTCTATCGAGGTGGTTGAAGCCGACGACCCTTTACCTCAAACACCTCCACAAGGTGGGGATATCCAGCCAAACAGGGACGTCTTCATTACCACGGAAGTAGATAAAAAAAAGGCCTACGTCAATGAAGAGGTCATCTTGACTTTTCGCTTCTATCGCCGGATAAATCTGCTTTCCAGGCCGGAATATGGGGCTCCGGAGACAACCGGCTTTTTTACTGAAGACCTCCCACCACAAAGGGATTACCGGACGACTGTGAACGGCTCCGGTTATTTAGTCACAGAGATAAAGACGGCCCTTTTCCCTACTACTCCCGGAGTCCATCAGATCGGCGGGGCAAAACTTAAGTGTACGGTGGACGACTTCAGGCCCGCCTCATCCTCACGAGATTTTTTCTTCGGAGACTTTTTCAGGCAGGGCAAAACCAGGGTCTTAAGCACTAACCCCATTTCCATCGAGGTACTGCCTTTGCCGGAAGCCGGAAAGCCGGCCAATTTTAAAGGGGTGGTGGGCAGTTATTCTATTACCTCCAGCCTAGACAAGAAAAAGATCGAAGCCGGTCAACCCGTGACCCTTACGGTGACGATTTCAGGAGCCGGAAATGTCAAAGCCATTCAGGAAGCGAGCCTGCCGGAGCTTCCTGAATTCAAACGTTACCAGACCCTGAGCTCCTTGAATATCTCCAAGGAAAACTACACAGTAAGCGGTTCAAAGAGCTTTAAGACCATCCTCATTCCCCAGGTTCCGGGAAGGCTAAAGGTTCCAGGCATCTCGTTCTCCTTTTTTAATCCCGGCAAGAACCGGTATGAGACAAAATCGACCGCGCCTGTCTATCTTGAAACTATCCCGGCGCCGAAGGAAGAGACTCCCGCTTCCGGCATTACGACCATCACACCGGAAGGAGTCAAGCTAATGGCCAAAGACATTCGCTATCTCAAAACAAAGATGGATTTCAAAGCCGGCCCCGGGCTGCTCTATCAAAATAAGCTGTTTTATCTGGTCAATTTAGTACCGCTACTGCTCTTTTTTGGGGCAGTGGGGGTCAAGCTTAAGAGGCGGAAATTGGAGCTTGATCCCGCCTATGCCAGGTCAAGGCGGGCCTATCGGGAGGCTAAAGGGAGGCTTTCTGAAGCTAAACGCAAACTGCGTCCGGAAGAGCCGCGTGAGTTTTATACCTTGCTTGAAAGCGGTTTGAATTCCTATCTGGCAGATAAGTTGAATATGTCCGCGGCGGGCATTGCTCAGGAGGAAATAGCCGCCACCCTCAGGACCAACGGAATAGACGAGGCCGAGATTGCCGAATTAAGAAGCCTTATTGAAGAATCTCATTTAATCCGCTTTGCTTCCGCTAAAGCCAGCCTGGAGCAGATGAAACAAAGTTATGCCAGAGCGCTTAACTTGATTAAGGCTTTGGAGAAGAATAATAGGAAGATAGTTGGATTGTAGCGCAGCAGGAAACTGGGGCAGGCCTTTACCTTCCCGGCCTTTAACCTTCCCGAAAGCTTGAAGCTTTCGGGAAGGTTAAAGGCCGGACACTCAAACGCTTCCTACTTAATCACAGCAATTTTACCACTTGCCTTTTTACCTTCTTTATCTGTTATAACGTGGATTTCGACACCCCTTTGGGAAAAATCTCGATTTTCTAAGTGCCG